>CAYPYY010000051.1:0-14962 GCA_964414995.1 uncultured Gemmatimonas sp. | reverse complement strand
GCGAGGTGCGCCGCGATGGCGCGCCCCACGCGTTGCCCGGCGCCCGTGACGAGCGCGACGCGCCGCGTCGTCATCAGGAGACTGCGCGGCGCGCCGCCACGCGCGCGTCTTGCGCGTCGAGCCAGTCGGCGGGCACCTGCATCGCCCCGAGGACGCGACCGCCCTGCATCGCGCCGTGCCAGTCGGAGCCGCCGCTGACGACGAGACCGAAGTGGCGCGCGAGCGCGTTCAGGCGCTGCTCATCGTCGCGCGAGTGACTGGGGTGCCGCACTTCGAGGCCATCAAGTCCGGCTGACACCAGCGGCTCGATGCTCTCGCGACGCCCGTCTGCGCCCGGATGCGCGAGCACCGCGATGCCGCCGGCCTCGTGCACCATCGCGATCCCATCAGTGATGTCGAGGCGCTCCTTGTCCACGTAGGCCGGCTTGCCCGTCGCCAGATAGCGATCGAACGCTTCGCGTGCATCGCGGACGAAGCCGCCGGCGATGAGGGCGCGGGCCACGTGCGGCCGCCCGATGGCGCCGCCGGCCGCGGCGTCGAGCACCGACTCCAACGTCAGCGCGACACCCACCGCGTTCAGGCGCTCGACGATGCGTACCGCCCGCGTGCGCCGGTGATCGCGAAACACTTCCAGTCGCTGCTGCAGCGTCTCGACGTCGCGGATGTGGAGGCCGAGCAGGTGCACCTCGTCGGCGCCTTGATGCACGCTGAGCTCGACGCCGGCGATGAGGCGCAGCCCAAGCTCGCCGGCGCGCCGATCCGCGTCGGCGATGCCAGCGAGCGTGTCGTGGTCCGTGAGGGCAAAGGCGGCCAGCCCCGCGGCGTGCGCGGCCTCGACGGCCGCCGCCGGCGGCAGCGATCCGTCAGAAGCCGTCGAATGCGCGTGCAGGTCCACGAAGGACGCGGGCGCGCCCGCGTCCGGCGGCAGCGTCACGAGGCGTAGCCGGCCTCGGGAGAGGTCGCACTCGGCTGTGAGGTCTCGAAGAGCCGGCGCAGATCGGCGTCCGTCAGTTCCGCCAGCGACTGCTCGCGCGAGCGACTGCCCGACGGTGAGTAGCGCGACAGCCGCACTTCCCGCGTGTCGGCGACGCCGTGCACGAAGATCAAGCCGAACTCGTCGGCATCGTACTGCGTGATGTAGCCCGAGGGATAGACCTGCCAGGACCGACCATCGATCTCAATGCGACGCGTGGGCATCTAGAACTCCAGCTGCGTGTAAATGCGCCCCGGATCCAAGACGCGTTCCGGTGCGGCCGCGTGCGCGGCGGAGAGTGCGGCGGCGTCATCGGCTTCGACGAACTCGACGAACGCGCCAGGAAGATTGTGCTCCTCGAAGATCCAGAAGCGCACACCCATCGACGTGTAGTGCGCCTGCTTGGCCCGCGCACGCTCGAAGTAACGCGCGCGGTCGCCGGGCGGCACGACCTGCCGATGGATCGTCAGCGCCCGCGGCATCTCACCCCGACACCGACTCCAGCGTCTTCTTCAGGTCGGCCATAAAGCGGTCGGCATCGGCCCCGTCCACCACGCGATGGTCGAACGAGAGCGAGAAGTAGGCGCAGGTACGGATAGCGATCGTATCCTCGCCATCGCCGCCGGTGATCACCTTCGGTCGCTTCTCGATGGCGCCGAGCCCGAGAATCGCCGTGGTGCCGACCGGAATGATGGGCGTCCCGAACAGTGAGCCGAATACGCCGGGATTCGTGATGGTGAACGTCGCGTCCTGCACTTCAGCGGGCGAGAGCTTCTTGGAACGCGCGCGCGCCGCAAGGTCGTTGGCGCCGCGGGTCAGCCCCGTGAGGTTGAGCCCATCGGCGTCCTTGAGCACGGGCACGATCAAGCCCGTGGGCTCCAGCGCCACGGCGATGCCGATGTTGTACCGCTTGCGCAGGATGACATCGGTGCCGCTCACCGTCGCATTGAGCACGGGATGCCGGCGCAGGTTCTCGATGACGCTGCGGATGATGAATGGCAGGTACGTGAGCTTCTGCCCAGTCTCGGCCTCGAAGGACGCACGCATCTGCGCGCGAAGGCGTGCAATGCGCGTGAGGTCGATCTCGAAGAAGCTCGTCACGTGCGCGGCGACCTGTCGCGCCTGACGCATATGGTCGGCGGTGAGGCGGCGAATCTTCGACATCGGCTCGACGACATCGCCCGGCCAAGCCGTGAACGTCGGTTCGGTGACGTGGCCCACGGGCACGGTGATCGAACTCGGCAGACCGGCCGGCATTCCGCCCGGCGCAGGAGCGGCGGGCGCGGTGCGCGCGCCGCCCGCGAGGTAGGCCTCGAGGTCGCGCTTGGTGACACGGCCCGCGATGCCCGAGCCACTCAGCGCGGCGATGTCCACACCGGCCTCGGCAGCCATCCGCCGCACGAGGGGCGACGACTTGGTGCGGATCCGCTCCTCGAACGAGTTACCGTTGCCCGCCGGGCGCGGGGCGGGCGCGCTCGCCGCGAAAGGAGCCGCGGGCGCAGCGGCGGTTGCCGCGGACGACGCGGGGGCCGCTGCGGGAGCCGGTGCCGCTGCGGCCGGCGCGAGGGCCGCGCCCTTCTCCGTCTCGAGGCGCGCCACGACGGCATTGACCGGCACCGTGGTGCCTTCGTGGACGATGATCTCGGCGAGCACGCCGGCGCTGGGCGCGGGAATCTCCGCATCCACCTTGTCGGTGGAGATCTCGAAGATCGGTTCGTCGCGCTTCACCTCGTCACCGACCTTCTTCAGCCAGCGCGAAAGTGTTCCTTCCGCGATGGACTCGCCCATCTGGGGCATAATCACGTCAACACGGGCCATTCCGGCAACCTCGGTCAGTTCTTGTCGTCAGCAGACTCCGCCGCGGGCGCCGACGGGCGCCGCAGGGCGGAGAGGACCAGCGCGGGGAGTGTCACGGCGCCCAGGGCGCCACCAGCAAACATATAAATGTACCAGTCGCAGGTGGGGATGCCGTCGCAGCGGGGCGCTTTCGTGAAGAAGGCCACCGCCAGGCTCACCAGCACGCCGATCATCGCGCCGGAGAAGAATCCCACCCACACCATAAAGCAGCCGATGCCCGCCATTCGCAGCCCCGAGGGCGACGACGGGCCGGACTCCGGGGGCGTCGAGGGCGTGGTCACCAGGCCACCAGCCGGCGCGCGGCGGTCACGATGTCGTCGGTCTGCGGCAGTACGAAATCCTCGAGCTGCGGGGCGTACGGCAACGGGATGTCGTGCGCCGTCACGCGGAGCACGGGCGCGTCGAGGTACGCGAAGCACGTCTCGTTGATGCGCGCGGTGATCTCGCCGGCGATGCCGCCGGTGCGGGTATCCTCGTGCACGACGAGCACGCGATGCGTCTTCTGCACAGTCGCAAAGATGGCGTCGTCGTCGAGCGGCGCCAGCGTCCGCAGGTCGATGACCTCGACGGAGATGCCCTCCTGCGCCAACCGCTCCGCCGCCTCGAGCGACTTGTGCACGGTCGCGGCATACGTGATGATCGAGACATCCGTCCCCGCACGCGCAATGCGCGCGCGTCCGATCGGCACGACGTGGTCGCCGGCAGGCATCACGCCCTTCACGCGACGGTACAGGTACTTGTGCTCGAAGAACAGCACGCAGTCGTCATCGCGGATGGCCGCTTTCATCAGGCCCTTCGCATCCTCGGCGGTGCTGGGATAGACGACCTTGAGCCCCGGTGTGTGGATGAACCCCGCCTCGGGATTCTGCGAGTGGAACGGGCCGCCGCGCACATAGCCGCCGCTGGGGCCGCGCACCACCATCGGGCACGGCAGGAATGCGCGGTACCGGGCCGTGGCCACATAGTTGGTAAGCATATCGTACGCGTTCGCGATGAAGTCGATGAACTGCATCTCGACCACCGGCCGCATTCCCATATGCCCCGCGCCGGCCGCCGCGCCAACGAGCGCAATCTCGCTGATCGGCGAGTCCACCACGCGTTGCTCGCCGTACTTGGCGAGCAGGCCGTCGGTCACCTTGAACGCGCCGCCGTAGGCGCCGATGTCCTCGCCCATCAGGAACACATTCGCGTCGCGCTGCATCTCCTCGTCGAGCGCTTCGCGAATGGCCTCGAGGTAGGTGATCTCCGCCATCAGCGCTTTCCGCCCTTCGACGCATCCCAGGTACCCCAACCCTCGGCACGCTCGACGCCGAGCTTGGACGTGTCCGCTCCCTCGCGGAACCACAGGGGCCGCTCCGCCGGCGGATCCGCGTAGACGCCGGTCATCGCGTCCAACGGCTCCGGGAACGCCGACGCCTCGGCGACGTCCGTGGCGGCGTCCACCTCGCGCTGCACGCGAGCGTCGATGTCGGCGATCGTCGCCGGCGCGACGCCCTCCCGCTCCAGCAGCACCTTCACGAACCGATCCAACGGATCGTTCTCGGCGGCCCAGCGCTCGATCTCGCCCGCCGGCACGTACGACTGGTTGTCGTGCTCTGCGTGCCCTTTGCGGCGATACGTGATGAACTCCAGGAGTTGCACGCCTTCGCCGGCCCGCGCGCGGTCCACGGCGCGCTTGGTGCAGTCATAGACGGCGAGCACGTCGTTGCCATCGCACTGCTCGCCGGTGACGCCATAGCCGATTGCCTTGTCCACGAACTGCTTGGCGGCCGTCTGTTTGGACGTCGGCGTGGAGTAGGCGTAGCCATTGTTCTCGATCACGACCACGAGCGGCAGCCGCTGCACGGCCGCGAAGTTGATGCCCTCGTGGAACGCGCCCGTGCTGGTGGCGCCGTCGCCGACGTAGACGAGCCCGACGCGATCCTCGCCGCGCATCTTGAACGTCATCGTCACGCCCGTCATCACCGGCACCATATCGCCGAGCGGCGAGATCTGGCCGAGGAACCCACGGGTCTTCCCCGCCTCGCCGATGTCGCCGAAGTGGATGTTGAGCTCGCGGCCGCGCGTGGGCGAGTCGCCCTTGGCCATATACTGCTTGAGCACCTCGACCGGCGTCGCGCCCTTCACGAGCATCGCCCCGAGATTACGGATGAGCGGCGACATCACGTCGCGCTGCTCGAGCGCGTAGCAGGAGCCGACGGCGTCGGCCTCCTGTCCGAGCGAGCGAAAGAGACCGCCGACGACTTTGGTCTGCCGATACAGCGCCACGAGACGCTCCTCGAGCGTCCGCGTCAGCCGCATCCAGTAGTAGAGCTCCAACTTGCGCTCGACGGGCAGCGCCGCGCCGAGGTGCGCGCCGCCCGAGCCCGGGCGGCTCTTCGTCGCGGGCATCAGTACGACGGCGCGAACGTGTGCGTCGGGTCCACTTGATTGTGGAGCAGCACGAAGAACTTCTTGACGTTCCGGTCGAGGCGGCTCTCGCCCATCTGATCCGTGTGCGCCTCGACGAACACATAGTGGCCGCCTTCCATCTTGACCGTGATGGTCAGCTCGGACGGCGTCTCTGGGGTGCCCACCGAGCCCTTGAACGTGCGCGAGCGCGGCCCCTGCGCCGCGGGTCGCATTCCGATGGTCGGGAAGAACGCGTCCGCGGTGGACAGAACCGTGTCGGGATGCAGATGGGTGCGATGAAAGTGACGCATCGTGGTGTCGAAAGAAGGACGGTTACGGAGTGGCCGGCGGCGTGCCCGGCGGAACGGGGGTCGGCGCCGGCGTCGTCGGCACATTGATCTCGGCGCTCGGCGAGAGCTCGTTGCGGACGGTCTGACGCCAGTCTTCGCTGCGCTGCAGCGCCTGCGTCGAATCGCGGCGGAACTGAATGCCCATCGCCCAGTCGCCGGCGGTGACAAAGGTGATCGTGGTGCGGTAGGTCCCAACCTCGGGCCCGTAGGTGAGGCCGTTGTAGACGGTCTTGCGGTCGGCGTTGGTCGCGAAGATGCGCCCTTCCCCGTTCACGATCGGCTCACGGGTCTCCTTGTCGAGCACGGTGACCGTGTACGTGATGCGTTCGAGCGCCCGCGGCGGAATGACATCCGGCTTGAGGCGAATCTCAAAGTCCTCGGTCCAGACGCGAAGCACGCCCTGGTCGGGCGGCGGTCCGCACGCGGCGGCCGCAGCCACCAGGGCCGCGAGCGCGGCCGTCACAAGGCGTGGGCGGAACGACTGGGGCATCGCGATCACTCCCGGAGCGGTGGGGGTCGAAGCCTGAAAAATAGCGACAGGTCGGCGCATTCACGACCTCCCGCCGCAGGCGCGCCGCGGTGCTAGCGGCCCGCCGTGGCCCGCGCGACTGCCTGCATCCGCGTGGCGACCGTCCACACGGCACTCACGGCGAGCAGGATGACGACGCCCCGGAGCACCCAGCCGTCGAGCGCTAGGCCGAAGAACGCCTGCGGCGCGGCGAGGAGCGTGATGCGCTCCGGACGCTCGAGCGCACCGACGCCCTTGAGCTCCACGCCGAGCGCATCCGCCTTGGCGCGCGTGTACGACGTGATCTGCACGGCGGACAACGCGACGAGGGCCACGCCGACCATCCAGAGCGACCCGTGCGTCGCGTCCGCTGCGAAGAACCAAGCGAGCCCGCCGAACAGCAGGGCGTCCGCCACACGATCCAACGTGGAATCCAGGAACGACCCGAACACCGTGGCGGTGCCGCCGCGCCGCGCCACCGCGCCATCGATCACATCAAAGAACGCCGTCAGCCCCAGCGTCCAGCCGGCAGCGCGAATCCACCCGGCGGCGAACAGCGCCGCCGTGACCGCGCACATCAGCGTGCCGAGGACGGTCAGCGTGTTGGGCGAAATGCCCGCCCGCACGCACCAGGTGACGAGCGGCTCCGTGAGCCGCAGGTAGCCGTCGCGGATCGCGTGCCAGAGGGACAACAGCGGATTCGATGCCGGCACGGTCAGCGATAGATGAGATACTTCCGCGTCGCAGCCTGAAAGCCGACGAGCTCGGGCAGCATTCGGTCCACGACTTCGTCGGGATCCTCTCCCCGCACCAGTCCTTCCCGTGCCGCCGGCACGCCGAAGCGCAGGTCGAAGTCGCGCGGCCGCAGTCGCAGTGAGTCGCCGGCGACGCGCGCCACCGACCAGAGCAGCGCGGCGGCGAGGCGGCCGGCCTGTACGCGATCGCGGTCCTCGACGACGATCCGCAGGCCAGGAATCGTCTGCGCGGCGTACTTGGCGTCGGTGGGCGCGCGCGGCGTGAAGCGCTCGGCCACGAACGACACGCCGCTCAAGTTGCGGTCACGCAGCAGCACCACCAGCGAGTCCGCGTTGAGCCACGGTGCCCCGATACGCTGAAACGGACGGTCGGTGCCGCGTCCGACCGAGAGGTTGCTGCTCTCGAACGCTACGAGTGCCGGGTAGAGCAACGCCGACGTGGGCGAGACCATCGCCGGCGACGGCACGATCCACTCGAGTCCGGTCTCGTCCCACCACATCGAGCGCCGCCAGCCCGCCACGGGCATCACGTGCAGGGTGACAGGAATCTTGAGCTCGCCCGCGAAGAAGCGCGCGAGTTCCCCCATCGTCATACCGTGCCGCAGTGGGGCCGGGTACATTGCGTAGGCTTGGCCGCGGCGCTCGCGGGACGGGTCCTCGGGGTTCGCCAGCTCGGGTGCGAGCAGCGGCCCCTCGGAGC
Source organism: uncultured Gemmatimonas sp. (assembly GCA_964414995.1). GTDB lineage: Bacteria > Gemmatimonadota > Gemmatimonadetes > Gemmatimonadales > Gemmatimonadaceae > Pseudogemmatithrix. The sequence goes on along the minus strand of CAYPYY010000051.1, from coordinate 7,428 downwards.
GACCGGTGAGCGGGTTCGGCCGATCCAACACGATGAACGGAATGCCCGCGCGCGCGGCCGCGCGCATCGCGTAGACCATCAGCCCCACATACGTCCACGTGCGTGTGCCGATGTCCTGCAGATCGAACACCAGCGCATCAAGGTCGCGGAGCAGTGAGTCCGGCGGCGGGATTGTCTCGCGCAGGTACAGGGAGTGCACGGTCAGCCCGGTCGCACGATCCACTTCGTCCGGCAGGTCCGGGCGGTCGGCGGTCCCGCGGATCCCGTGCTCCGGCGAGAACAGCCGCACCACCTGCACGTTGGCGCGTCGCGCACGGGGGTCGCGGACCAAGAGATCCACGTCACTGCGGCCTTGTGCGTCCACGCCGGTCTGGTTCGTCAGTATGGCGATGCGCTTGCCGGCGATGACGGCCAGCGAGTCTTCCAGCAGCACCGTGATGCCCGGCCGCACTGGTCCCGTCTCGCGCCCGCCCTGCGCCTGTGGGGCGGTCGCGCAACCGATCGCGCACGTCAGCAACGCGCCCACCATCCGCACCCATCGCCCGTCGTGACCCGTCACTCGCTCTCCCGTTCGCTCGTTCTCGTGTCGCTCGTCGTCGCCTGCGCGATGCCGCCCGCCGCCGAACACCGCCCGCGCATCATCACGGAGACCGCGCCGCCCGAGCTCGCGCCGGACGTGACGCCGGTCGTCGTCCCCTGGACGGTGCGCGACCTCACACCCTCGCTCTCCGCCCCGCTCCCACCGGACGCGCACCGCTGGATGGACCGCACCATCGCCGAGATGTCGCTGCGCGAACTCGTCGGTCAGATGGTGATGATCTGGGTGCTGGGGGATTATACAAGCTCCACCGACTCCTCGTTCGTCCTCGCCGTGCGACGCATCCGCGACGACCGCATTGGCGGCGTCATTATGTCGCTGGGCTCGCCGATCGAGGTCGCGGAGAAGGTGAACGCGCTCCAGCGCCAGTCGGCACTGCCGCTGCTCATTGGGATGGACGTGGAGCCCGGCCTCGGCCGACTCGAGGGCGGCATCTTCGCACCCGGGTCGCTCACCGGCGGATCTGCCACCGTGCTCCCCAGCAATATGGCAATCGGGGCGACGCGCCGGATCGAGCACGCGCGCGAGGCCGGCCGCATCACCGGCGAGGAGTCTCGTGCGATCGGCGTGCACCTAGCCTTCGCGCCCACGGTGGACGTCAACAACAACCCGCGCAATCCCGTCATCAACGTGCGCTCGTTCGGCGAGGACCCACTCCTCGTCGCCGCGATGGGCTCCGCGTTCGTTGAGGGCGTGCAGTCGGCCGGCACCGCCGCTACGATCAAGCATTTCCCCGGCCACGGCGACACCGACACCGACTCGCACCTCGCGCTGCCCATCATCCGGGCGGACCGTGCGCGGCTCGACGCGACCGAGCTCGTGCCGTTCCGCGCCACCATTGACGCCGGCGCGGCCGCCGTGATGAGCGCGCACATCGCCATCCCCAACGTCACGCGCGACTCGACGCCGGCCACGCTGTCGCCCCTGCTCCTCTCCTCGCTCCTGCGCGACACGCTCCGCTTCGAGGGGCTCGTGGTCACCGACGCGATGGATATGCGCGGCGTCGGCGCGGGCTATCCGCTCGACCGCAGCGTCGTGCTCGCCGTCCAGGCCGGTGCCGACATCCTCCTGATGCCGCCCGATGTGCCGCTGGCCATCAACGCCGTCGTCGCGGCGGTCGAGCGCGGGGAACTCACGCGCGAGCGCATCGCGACGTCCGTGCGCCGCATCCTTGAGATGAAGCTGCGCACCGGCGCCATCCAGCGCCCGATCACGCCGCTCGACTCCCTCCGCGACGTCGTCGGCTCACGCGCCCATCGCAGCGCGGCGGAACGCATCGCCGAGGACGCCATCACCCTGATTCGCGACGCGGCGCGCGAACTGCCGCTGCACACGGCGCAGCCGACGCTGGTGCTCACGTATGGCTCGGAGAGCGATCTCCTGGCCGGACGCGCCTTCACGGCGGAGATGCGCGCGGCGCTGCTGACGTCGCGCGCGGCGCGCATCACGCCCGCCACGCCGCGTCAGCGGCTCGACTCGCTGATGCGCAATAGCACGGAGCGCGTGGTCGTCGCCACGTTCGTGCGCACCATCGAAGGCGAGGGGCGGTTCGCCGTGGCCGAGCACGTCGCGCGTTGGCTCGACTCGCTGGCCGCGACCCGTCCGGTCACCGTCGTGGCATTCTCGAGCCCGTACGTGCTCCGCGAGTTCCCCCGGGTGAGCGGATTCGTGGCCGCTTACGGGCGCGGCGACGCAATGGAGCGTGCGGCGGCACGCGCGCTCACCGGCCGCATCCCCTTCCGCGGCACGACGCCGACGTCGCTCCCGGGCTTCTTCGAGGCCGGCCGGACCTACGCAACGCCGCTGCCGACCTGGGCGGCGTCCGTCAGCGACTCCGTGCGAGCCGTGCTCGAGCGCGCCGTGCGTGATTCCATCTTCCCCGGCGGTATCGCGGTGATCGGCACGCGCACCCAGATCGTCGCAGAGGTCTCCGCGGGCCGCATTGACTGGGCCAGCGCATCACCGGCGCCAAACGCCCGCACCATCTGGGACATCGCCTCGCTGACCAAGGTCGTCGGGACCACGACCGCGCTGATGCAACTCGTAGAGCGCAAGGCGGTCGAGCTGGATGCGCCGGTGCAACGCTATCTGCCCGAGTGGACCGGACAATGGAAGGAACGGGTCACCGTTCGGCATCTCCTCACGCACTCCTCGGGTCTGCGCGCTTGGCGCGAACTCTTCAAGGAGACGACCACCGCCGCCGAGGCGCGCCAGCTCGTGCTCGACACGCCGCTCGACACGACGCCTGGCGTCCGCTACGTCTACTCCGACCTGGGCGCGATCATCGCCGGCTTGGTCGTGGAGCGTGTCACCGGCGCCCCGATTGACGCCTACCTCGACTCAGCCGTCTTCGCGCGCCTCGGAATGCGCGACACGCGCTACCGCCCGCCCACCGAGTGGGTGGACCGCATCGCGCCCACGGAGGTGGATCCGTGGCGCGGGCGCCACCTGCGAGGAGAAGTGCACGACGAGAACGCGTCGCGACTCGACGGGGTCTCGGCGCACGCGGGGCTCTTCAGCTCGGCGGCCGACCTCGCGCGCTTTGCGCAAATGATGCTGAACGGCGGCGAGCTGGGCGGCGCCCGCATCGTCCTGCCACGCACGATCGCGGAGTTCACTCGGGTGCAGGACCCGCGACTCTCGCATCGCGCGCTGGGGTGGGAGACGCCCAACGGCAGCAACTCGGCGGGGACGATGATGAAGGCCCCCGCCTTCGGCCACACCGGGTTTACAGGGACCTCCCTCTGGATCGACCCCGCCAACGACCTGTTCGTGGTCATCCTGACGAACCGCGTGAACCCCAGCCGCTCAGGCACCGGAATCGGGACCGTGCGGACGCGCGTGGCCGATATCTCGACGGCCGCTGCCGCAGGCGCTCGCTCGGCCGCCCGCGGCACGCCGTGACGGCCCCGACTTGTCCCCGGAACCCCGAACCCTATATTCAGGATTAGTTCGCCGGTGACATTTGGCTCGGCGCCGCAAGTGACCCTAGGAGGGACCCAATGAGCACGATGAACACGCCCGAAGTCCTCGTGACCGTGACCACGGCAGCGAGCGCCGAGGTCCAGAAGTTTATGCAGAATGAGAACGTGACCCCCGAGGTTGGCGGGTTGCGCGTGGCGGTGCAGCCCGGCGGCTGCTCCGGCTTCAAGTACAGCCTCCTGATCGAGGACAAGCCGGCGGAGGATGACAGCGTCATCCCGCAAAATGGCTTCAACCTCTTCGTGGATCCGTTCTCGATGCAGTACCTGAACGGCGTGACGATTGACTACGTGACGTCGATGCAGGGCTCCGGATTCACGTTCAAGAACCCGAACGCGACCGGCGGCTGCGGCTGCGGCAGCAGCTTCTCGGCGTAAGCGCGAGCGGTTGACGGTTTGAACGGGCGCCCACGGGCGCCCGTTCTGTTTTTTGGCCGCTATCTTCCCGCGATGCCGACAACCGGATCTGCCTTCACCGCGCTCGACTGGGGCGTGCTCGTCGCCTATCTCGCGGGCACGACCTGGCTCGGGATGTGGCTGGGGCGGGGCCAGAAGGACGCGCGGGACTACTTCGTGGCCGACGGCAGCATCCCGTGGTGGGCAGTGCTGTTCTCGGTGGTGGCGACCGAGACCTCGGCGCTCACGTTCATCTCAATCCCAGGTCTCGCCTACCTCGGGAACTTCACGTTCCTCCAGGTGGCGACCGGCTACCTGCTCGGCCGCATCGTGATCGCGTACACGCTGCTGCCGCGGTACTTCGACGGCGAACTGGTAACCGCGTACGCGCTGCTAGAGCGGCGGTTCGGTCTCGCCACGCGCCGCGCAGCGGCCGTGACGTTTATGGTGACGCGCGCCTTCGGCGATTCGGTGCGGCTCTTCGCCACGGCGATTCCAGTGGCCCTGATCCTCACGGCAGTGTTTCCGCCGGCCCTCGTCGCCCCGCTGAGCATCCTCGTGCTTGGCGCCGCCACGGTGCTCTACACGTATCACGGCGGCATTCGCGCCGTCGTGTGGACCGACGTGCTGCAGATGTTCGTGTATTTGCTCGGTGGACTGGGTGCGGTGGTGTTGATCGGTAGCGGCGTGGAGGGCGGATGGAGTGCTGTCCTCGACCGCGCGGGCGCCGCCGGCAAGCTGCAGGTCTTCGACCTCCATCTCGGCCTCGATCGTCCGCACACGCTGCTGGCGGGCCTGCTCGGTGGCGGATTCCTCGCGATGGCATCGCACGGCGCCGACCAGATCATCGTCCAACGACTCCTCACGGCGGCCAATCTCCGCGACGCACGACGGGCGCTCATTGGCAGCGGCGTGACGGTCATCGCCCAGTTTGCGCTCTTTCTCCTGATCGGCTTGGGCCTGTGGGTCTTCTACGAGGCGCGCAGCTTCCCCGCCCCGGACAAGATCTTCCCGACGTTCATCATCGAGGAGATGCCGCCGGGAATGACGGGCATCGTGATCGCTGCCATCCTTGCGGCCGCGATGAGCAGTCTCTCGGGCTCGCTGAACTCCCTGGCCGCCGCCACGCTGCACGACCTCTACGTGCCGCTGCGCGGCCCGGTGGAAGGTGCGCGAGGCCTTCGACTCTCGCGCGTGTTCACGTTGTGCTGGGCGGCGGTGCTCATCGGCGGCGCGCTGCTGTACCGGGCTGAGGGCACTCCGGTGGTCGTTGTCGCGCTGAGCATTGCCAGCTTCACCTACGGCGGGCTGCTGGGCGGATTCTTCCTCGCGCTGCTCTGGCCGCGCGCCATCCAACGGGATGCCATCGCGGGGATGTCCGTTGGTATCTTTGTGATGGGATTCGTGGTGTTCGCCGGCCGCATCAGTGCCGCAGCGCCGGCACTCGCACCGACGCTCGCGCCGTTCACGGGCATCGCGTGGCCATGGTTCGTGTTGATTGGCACCACCGTAACCCTGATGGCAGGCATTCTCTCGTCCTTCACGCACGCGGATCCGCGGACCGCGTCCTGACCTCAAGCACAGAGCCGGTAATGGCGCAGATCGTCGTCGGTGTGGATGGTGGTGGCAGCAAGACCCACGTGATCGTGGCGAACGCGAAGGGCAAGGAACTGGCCTCGGTCACCGGCGACGGCAGCGCCGTGCGCCCCGGCGAGGCGCTCGCCTCGGCGGAGACGATCGGTGCGCTGGTGCGCGAGGCGCTCGAGGCGGCGGAGGTCACTGACCGCCCGGCGCTCGTGCTCGCGGGCGTCGCTGGCACCGGGCGCGAGAAGGAGCGCAGGGCGCTGTTGCGCGCGCTGCGCGGCGAGTCGCTGGGCGAGGAGGTCGAGGTGGTCGCGGACGCCGAGATTGCGCTCGCCGATGCGTTCGGGCACGAGGGCGCGGGCATCCTGCTGGTGGCCGGCACGGGCTCGGTGGCGTTCGGGCGCGGTCCGGCCGGTGCGTTCCGTCGCTGTGGCGGCTGGGGCCCGGACTGCGGCGATGAGGGCAGCGGCGCGTGGATCGGGCGCCGTGCACTCAGCGTGGTCACGTCGGCGTCGGATGAGCGCGAACCCGAGACGCGGCTGGTCGGCGCCCTGATGACGGCGCTCGAGCTCGAAGCCATCGAGGACATCATCCCGTGGGCGAGCATCGCGACACCGAAGGACCTCGCCGGCCTCGCCCAGCACGTGCTCACGCTGGCGGCGGACCGCGACCTCCGGGCCAACTCGATCTGCACGCTGGCGGCGGAGGAGCTCGTCCTGCACGTGCGCACGCTGGCGCGTCAGCTCTTCGTGGACGAGCGCGCGGCGGTCCCCGTCGCGCTGGCCGGCGGGCTGATGACACGCGGATCGTTCCTGCGCCGCCTCGTGGAGCACCGTCTCAAGTCTGCGGTGCCAGGCGCGCAGTTGCACGCCGAGGATGTGGTGCCGGCGCGCGGCGCCGTGAAGCTCGCGCTCGCGCACGCCAAGGTCTGAGCACCAGTCAACGAGAGAGGGGGCCGCGCCCACCAGGCGCGGCCCCCTCTCTCGTTGCCGACTACGCCGCGCGCGGCTCCGGCGGCACCATCGAGGCGTCCCACAGGCCCTCGGACTTCGCGACGAATGTCGTGGACGAAATGTCGCTCGAGACGTTTACCACGGTACGCGTCATATCGAGAATCCGATCCACGCCGAGCACGATGGCAATCGCCTCGCCCGGCACGCCCATCATCGCGAGAATGCCGACCAGCAGCGGAATGGAACCGCCTGGCACGCCGGCCGCACCCACGGCTGTGATCACACTCATCACGATGACGATCACCATTCCGCCCAAGGACAGGTCAATGCCAAACACCTGGCACAGGAAAATGACCGTGATGCCTTCGAAGATGCTCGTGCCGTTCATACACATCGTGGAGCCGAGCGGCAGGACGAACCCGGCGATCTTGGGCGGCACGCCCAGCCCATCCTCGGCGGCGCGCAGCGCGGCGGGCAGCGTGGCCGAGCTCGAACTCGTCGAGAACGCCGTGATCAGCGCCGCCCGAATCCGCGAGAAATACACCAGCGGGCTGAGGCCGATGATGAACCGCAGGATGAGCGAGAGGTTCACGAACATATGCAGCAGCAGCGCGCTCATCACCACGAGCACGTAACCGCCCAGCGGCTTGAGCAGCGCGAAGCCGAATCGCGACGTGACGCCGAAGATGAGGCCGGCCACGCCGTAGGGCGCCAGCTTCATCGCCATCCCGACGATGACGATGACGACGTCGTTCAACGCTTCGAGGAAGCCGATCATCGGCTGCGCCCGCTCCGGCTTGAGTTGCGTAAGTGCCGCGCCGAAGATGATCCCGAAGAAGATGATGCCAAGCATATCCGTGTCGGCGGCCGACTTCACCGGATTGCGCGTGACGATATTCACGAAGGTGTTGATGCC
>CAYPYY010000050.1:0-19918 GCA_964414995.1 uncultured Gemmatimonas sp. | reverse complement strand
GGGGCCCAACGCGTCAGACCACGACGCAAAGAGCAGGACGCGATGCGTCACGGAGGACGGGGTCACCCCTCGTCCGGCACCATCTCCAGGTCGGCCACGAGCGCCCGCAACTCCTTGCTGGGCTTGAAGACCGGCACCGGGCGGGCGGAGACCTCAACCGGGGCGCCGGTGCGCGGATTGCGCGCCATCCGGGTCTTCCGATTGCGAATCTTGAACGTGCCGAACCCGCGCACCTCGATGTTCTTCTGTTCCTTGAGCGCGTCCTTGATCGCGTCGAGGAAAGTATCGACCACACGGGCGCAGTCCTTCTTGGAGATCATCGGCCCAGAGGTCTGGGAGATGGCCTCCGTGACGCGCTCCACGAGATCGGCTTTGGTCATCGACATACGGGGGGGTTGGTGAGGGCCCGAGTGTGCTAAGTGCCCAAAGGTTATGACGTTACCGCCGGAGTGTCAAGCGGAAGCGCCCCAGCTACTTAGCCGCGCCCAGCGACTCGAGAAACTCGTCGAAGTGCGGGACGGCGTCGTGGGGGCCCGGGGCAGCCTCGGGGTGATACTGCACCCCAAAGACCTTCCGAGACCGGTGGCGCAGCCCCTCGACGGTGCCGTCGTTCAGGTTCAGGTGGGTCACTTGGAGGTCCGGAGCGCCCGGAATGCCCTCCTCCGTGCCCTGCACCGCAAACCCGTGGTTCTGGGACGTGATGAGCACCTCGCCACTCGCGAGGTCCTTCACCGGGTGATTCCCGCCGCGGTGGCCATAGGGCAGCTTCGTGGTCTTGCCGCCAAAGGTGATGCCGAGCAGCTGGTGCCCGAGGCAGATGCCGAACACCGGCACGCCCGCGTTCACGATCTCCTTGATGGCGGCCGGCGCGTACTCCACCGCCTCGGGATCACCTGGGCCATTGGAGAGGAACACGCCGTCCGGCTTTTCGGCGAGCACGTCCTTGGCCGGCGTGGTGGACGGCACGACCGTGATGCGGCAGCCGCGCTCCTCGAACATCCGCAGGATGTTCCGCTTGATGCCGTAGTCGTAGGCGACGATGTGATGCGGCGCCTTGGCATCGCCCCAGACGTAGCGCTGCTGGGTGGACACGCGCGAGGCGAGGTCGAGGCCGGACATCGACGGGCAGGCAGCGAGTTCGGCGCGGTGCGCATCTGTCGGCTCGACACCGGCGCCGATGAGGCCGCGCATCACGCCCACGGTGCGCAGGTGGCGCGTCAGACGACGCGTATCCACCTCGCTAAGAATCGGCACGTTGGCCGCGGCCAGCCACGGACCCAAGCCCTGCTCGGCGCGCCAGTTCGAATACGGCTCGGAGAGCTCGCGCACGATGACGCCGGCGATCTGCGGCTTCTCCGATTCAGGATCCTCGGAGTTGACGCCGTAGTTGCCGATCATCGGCGCGGTCATCACGACGATTTGCGCGCGATACGAGGGGTCGGTAAACGTCTCCTGATAGCCGCTCATTGAGGTCGTAAAGACGACCTCGGCGACGGCGGGTGCGGCGAGGGGAGCGTGGAGACGGCCAAGAAAAAGGGTTCCGTCCTCGAGGAGGAGGAACCCTGGTTCGTCGTGCGAGGGAACGCGCGTCACGGCTGCGGAGGCGGGGTCGTGGGAGCGGTGGGGGTCGTCGGTGCGCTCTGCAGCGGCACGGCGCTCTGCACGCCCTGCTCGGGCGCCGGCGCGGCGGTAGCCGGAGCCGTGGCGGCCGAGGGTGTGAGCGCCTGATCGAGGATCGACGTCGGCACGCGCGAGCGGCTCGACATAATCTGGAGCACGAAGGCGAGGCCGATGAAGATGCCGCCGGCCCACCAGCTCGTCTTGGTCAGGAGGTTGCCCGCCTGCCGGGTGCCGAGGAGCGAATCGGACGACGACGAGGTGCCGCCGAAGCTCGCGGCAAGACCGCCGCCCTTGCCGGCCTGGAGCAGCACGGCCGTCGCGAGGACGATGGCGTCGATGATGAGGATGACGAGAAGGAAGGTGTACACGGCGGGTCCAGAGGGTGTGACAGTCGAGTTAAGCCCTGAAGAATACCGGAGTTAGCTCCTCCGGTCAACTCCGAACAATCGTCAACCAGCCCTCGGCGTCGAGACTGGCCCCGCCGACAAGCACACCGTCCACATCGTCCACCGCGATCAGGGCCTCGACGTTGCCGCGGTTCACGGAGCCGCCGTAGAGAATGGACACCGCCCCGGCCCGCTCCCCCACCAGCTTGATCAACTCTGCGCGAATCGCCGCGTGCACCTCGCCGGCATCCTGCGGCGTGGCGTTCTTGCCCGTGCCGATCGCCCACACCGGCTCGTACGCCACCATCGCGGACGCAACGGACGCGGCTTCAACGCCCTCGAAGCCCGCGCGCAACTGCCGCAGCACGACCTCAACCGTCTTGCCGGCCTCACGCTCGGCCAGCGTCTCGCCGACGCAGAGCATTGGCACGAGGCCCGCCTTCACGCAGGCCGCGACCTTCTTGCCCGTCTCGGCATCCGTCTCGCCGAACACGTGACGGCGCTCGGAGTGTCCCACGAGCACGTACCGCGCGCCCGCGCCACGCGCGAGCGCCGCCGAGGTCTCGCCGGTGAACGCGCCCTTGTCTTCCCAGTGGATGTTCTGCACGCCCGCCCCGAGATCGCTGCGCCGCTCGATTTCGCGCACGACCACGTGCAAGCTCACCGCAGGCGGAAAGAACAGGACGCGGCGATCCTGCTGCCGCGCATACTGCGCCGTGAAGTGCCGCAGGAACGCCTCCGCGTCGGCGGGAGGCTGGTTCATCTTCCAGTTGGCGGCGAATACGAGCGACTTCATTGAGCGTTCAGTCCGTGCAATGGGGGGAGTGCCCTGCCCTTCAAGCTACTTCGCGTCGAGCGCGGCGACGCCAGGGAGCACCTTGCCCTCGAGGAATTCGAGCGACGCGCCGCCACCCGTGCTCACGTGCGACATCTTGTCGGCGAGTCCGGCCGCCTCGACAGCCGCCGCGGAGTCGCCGCCGCCGACGATGGTCGTCGCGCCTTTCTTGGTGGCGTCCACCAGGGCCGCCGCAATTGCGGTCGTTCCCTTGTCGAACGGCGGCGTCTCGAACACGCCCATCGGGCCGTTCCAGATGATCGTCTTGGCGCTGGCGATCGCGCGCGCATAACTGGTCGCGCTGTCGGGGCCAATGTCGAGCATCGCCTCGTCGGCGGGAATCGCATCGCGCTTGACGGAGTGCGCCTTCGCTCCCTCGGCGATGGCAGGTGCCACGGTGGCGTCGTGCGGAAGCGTGAGCCGGAAGCCCGCGCGCTCCATCAAGTCCTTCGCCATCTCAAGCCGATCGGGCTCGACGAGCGACTTGCCCGTCTCGAATCCCATCGCCTTGTAGAAGGTGCAGGCCATCGCGCCGCCGATCAGGATGCCGTCCACCTTGGGCAGCAGTGCCTCGATCACGTCAATCTTGCCGGAGATCTTGGAGCCACCGAGGATGGCGATGAACGGCCGCTTGGGTTTCTCCAGCGCGCCGCCGAGGTAGTCGAGTTCCCTCTGCATCAGGAGGCCGGCCACAGCGGGCTTGAGCAGCTTGGCCACGCCCTCCGTGCTGGCGTGCGCGCGGTGTGCGGCGCCGAACGCGTCATTCACATAGAAGTCGCCGAGCTTCGCGAACGCGGCGCTGAGCGCGGCGTCGTTCTTCTCCTCGCCGGCCTCAAAGCGCGTGTTCTCGAGCAGGCAGACCTCGCCCTCCTTGAGCGCGGCGGTCGCCGCTTCTGCCGCTGCGCCGACGGTGTGCGGCACGAAGGTGACCGCGCGGCCGAGCAGTTCGGCCAGTCGCGGAGCGACGGGTGCGAGTGAGTACTTGGCCTCGGGCTCGCCCTTGGGGCGGCCGAGATGCGAGCAGAGCACGACGCGCGCACCGCCCTTCACCAGGTGCTGGATCGTGGGTACGGCAGCGCGAATGCGCGTGTCGTCGGCAACAGTGCCGTCCTCGTTGAGCGGGACATTGAAGTCCACGCGCACGAGCGCGCGCCGGCCCTTCACGTCGGCCGGCGCGAGGTCCCGAATGGTCTTGGTGTGCATTGCGTGCCGCAGGGCTTAAAGGCTCTTGCCGACCATCTCGAGGAGGTCCACGCAGCGCGACGAGTAGCCCCATTCGTTGTCGTACCAGCCCGAGAGCTTGACCAGCGTGCCGTCAATGACGTTGGTGCTCTTGGAGTCGATCGTGCACGAGGCCGGGTTGCCGATGTAGTCCACGGAGACGAGTTCCTCCTCCGTGTAGTAGAGGATGCCCTTGAGCGCCCCTTCGCTGGCCGCCTTGAGCGCCGCGTTCACCTCGGCGACGGTCACCGGGCGATCCACCTCGGCGGAGAGCTCCACCAGCGACACGTTCGGCGTGGGCACGCGGATGGCGATGCCGTCGATCTTGCCCTTCACCTCAGGGATGACGAGCGCCGTGGCCTTCGCCGCGCCGGTAGTCGTGGGAATCATCGAGACCGCGGCCGCGCGGGCGCGCCGGATGTCCTTGTGCGGCAGGTCGAGGATGCTCTGGTCGTTGGTGTAGCTGTGGATCGTGACCATCGCACCGTGCTTGAAGCCGAAGCTGTCGCGCACGACCTTGACCATCGGCGCGAGGCAGTTGGTGGTGCACGAGGCGTTGGAGATGATGCTGTGCTTGGCGGCGTCGTACTTGTCACTGTTCACGCCGAGCACGACGGTGATGTCCTCGCCGGTGGCGGGCGCGGAGATGATGACCTTCTTGGCACCGCCGGCGATGTGCTTCTTGGCGTCCTCGGCCTTCGTGAAGCGGCCGGTGGACTCGAGCACGATGTCGGCGCCCAAGTCCTTCCACGGGAGGAGCGCGGGATCCTTCTCCTTCAGGATCTTGATGCGATCGCCGTTGATCGTGACCGACTCGGCGTCGTGAGAGACCGTACCGCCGAACTTGCCGTGCACCGAGTCGTAGGTGAAGAGATGCGCCAGCGTCTTGGTGTCGGTGAGGTCGTTGATGGCGACGAAGTCGAGGTTGGCGCCGCGCTCCATCGCGGCACGGACGACCTGCCGACCGATGCGGCCGAAGCCGTTGATGCCGACGCGAATCTTCTTGGACATACCGCGGAATCCTGGGGGAAGGAGTGACGAGAGGTCAGCGCCGATCCGCGCTGGTGCGCGCCCGGCCGAAGGTCAGGTAGCTCAACGTGCGCGCGCCCGAGGCGAAGAGTGCCGCGGCGCAGGCATTGAGGGTGGCACCGGTCGTGAGGACATCGTCCACGAGGATCAGGTGCTGGCCCCGGATGCGCGACACGGCGTCGTTCCCGAGCGAGAACGCGCCGTGAACGTTCGCCATCCGCTCCCCGGGAGTCAATCGCGTTTGCGACGGTGTGGCGCGCGACCGGAGCAGGACGTCGCTCCAGACGGGAATGCCCCAACGCAGGCCGACGGCCCGGGCGAGCTCCTTGGCTTGATTGAACCCACGCTCGCGCAGCTTGACAGGCGCCAGGGGCACGGGAATCAGCGCGACCCGCTCGCGTACCACATCCGGCGGAAACGGCAGGCGGGCCAGGCGTTCGCCAATGGCATCCGACACGGCGTGCCAGCCGTGATACTTGAGCGCCGCAACGATCGCGCTTGCAGTGGGATCGGGCACCCAGCAGTACGACCGGGCGCTGCGCACGAACGGCGGCAGCAGCACGCACACCGGACAGGCGCCGCGCAGCGGGCGCGGATGCCCGCAGCGGTCGCAGTGTGGCAGTCGGAGCCGCGGGACACGCGCCCAGCAGCGTCCGCAGACGATGCCGCGGTCACTGTCGTCCATCAGCTCGTCGCAGGCGGCGCAGATGCGCGGGAAGACGAACTGTGCGAGCGCGCTCACCGCACGGCGCCATCGCGCCGCGGGCTCAGGTGGCCGCGGCGCGATGGGTGCGCTCACGTCACGGCCTCCCACATCACGCGACGGTCGGCGCTCACGCCGAACCAGCGCTCGAAGGCGAGCGCGCCCTGCTCGATCAACATTGGCAACCCGTCCTCGGCGTTCAGGCCACGCGCGCGGCAGGCATTCACCCACGGCGTTCGGCCCGCACGATACGTCAGGTCCATCACAGCAACGCCATCGGGAATCTTCGCGGGGTCCACGGGCATTGCATCGCCGTCAATTCCCAGCGGCGTGGCGTTGACGAGCAGGTCGGCTTCGGCCAGCGCGAGCACCGCATCCTCGTGCACGCCGGCGACGCCGGGATACCGGCCCGCGAGGCGTTGCGCACGTTGTGCGGTTCGCGCGACAATCGTCACGCGCGCCCCGGGCCAGCGCTTGACGGCCTCGCAGACGGCGGCGGCGGACCCTCCCGCACCGAGCAGCACCACACGAGCCTCCGCCGTGCGACCACCGAGCAGCGAGTCGGCCGCCTGCGCGAAGCCACCAACATCGGTGTTGTCCCCAACGAGCGTCCCGTCGCGGTCCACCCAGAAGGTGTTGACCGCCGCAACCGCCGAAGCGACCGGCGTGAGCCGGCCGCAGAGCAGCGCCACCTGCTCCTTGTGCGGCACCGTCACGTTGCCGCAGGCGCCGGCCGCCGCGAGTTCGGCGAGGCGCTCCGGCAGCTCGTCAGGCGGCACGTCGAGGGCCTCGTAGCGCGCGTCGATGCGCGCGGCGTCGATGGCCGCCTGCTGAAATCGTGGCGACAGCGAGTGGGCGACCGGATGTCCCAACAGGACGACGCGACGCGTCGGCATCTCAGGTCGCACCGCGCTCCGAGGCGACGCGGTCGAGCACTTGTTCGATGGCGGCCTTGAGCTCGGCGAACGTCGCGCGGTACGCGTCGAGATCGCCACCGAACGGATCGCCGACCGGCGCCGTGCTTGCCCCGCGCGATGCAAAGTCCGTGAGCAGATGCGCGCGGTCCTTGCCGCCCAGGGCAGCCACGCGCTCGAGATGATGCGGCCCCATCACGAGGATCAGCTGTGCTTCGCCCACCAACTCCTTTGAGAGCACGCGCGAGCGATGGTTCGAAAGATCGAGGCCGTTCTCCATCGACACGAGCAGCGCGCCGTCGGACGCGGGCGCGCCGTCCCAGGCGCTGGTGCCCGCGCTGGACACCGCGACATCCGTCACGCCGCGCGCCTGTGCGATCGCACGGGCCAGGGCCTCGGCCATCGGCGAGCGGCAGGTGTTCCCCGTGCACACAAACAGGAGATGCATAGGTTGAACTTATCGATCGCCCACGAGATCGGGGACACTCTCGCGGAGCACGCTGGCCGGAATCGCGCCCGGCCGGATAACGCGCGGAAAGCGCACCGTGCAGTCGACCACGGTGCTGGCGGTGTCGGTCGTCAGCTTGCCCGCATCCAAGAGCAGCACGAGTCCGGCGGCGATCTGAGAGCCGAACTGGTCGAGCACCTCACGCGCCGAGGTGGCGGCTGGCTCGCCGGGGCGATTGGCGCTGGTGGACGTGATTGGATCCCCCAGTGCGGCGATGAGCCGTTGCAAGCCGGGATGCGGCGTCCAGCGGACGGCCACGCCGCCCTCGGGCCCGCGCAGACGGTCGGGAATGCGGCGTTCACCGCCTGGGAGCACGAGGGTCAACGGCCCCGGCCAGTGGCGCGCCGCAAGCATCGAGGCGGCAGGCGTGAGGTGCAGGCCGAGGCGCGCGAGCATCGGCGTGTCCGAGATGAGCAGCAGGAACGGCTTGGCGGGCGGCCGCCGCTTAAGCGCGACCAATCGCTCGACCGCCTCACCGTTGATCATCGTGCCAAAGCCGTAGAGCGTCTCGGTCGGATACGCCAGCACCTTGCCCTCACGCAGGTGCTCCAGCGCGGGCGCGATGGCGGACCCGACCTCTTCGACCGACCAGAACGGTAGGCCGCGAGCCTCAGGCATCCGGTTCGTCGCGAAGCGGAGCGAGTGCCTCGGCACGCGCGAAGTCGCCCGGCTCCGTGACCTTGAGAGCCCGCTCACTGCCCCGCACCACCTTCACCGGCACGTTGATGCGCTCGCAGAGGGCGGCGTCGTCCGTGGCGTCGGCGTGCCAGCCGCCGCGTTTGGCCTCGCGGTGCGCGCGCTCGATTACCTCGCGCGGGAAGCCCTGCGGCGTCTGCGCGCGCCAGAGGCCTGCGCGGCTGACCGTCTCGAGAATCGTTCCGTCGTCGGACACCCGCTTGAGCGTATCCACGACGGGCAGTGCGGCGACGGCACCGTGGCCCTGCCGTGCCTCGGTGATGACGCGGCCGATCATCGCCTCATCCACGAGCGGCCGCGCCGCGTCGTGAATCAGCACGGTGCGGCACTCCGCCGGCAGATCCTCGAGGCCATTGGCCACAGACTCGGCGCGAGTCTTGCCGCCGACCGACACGAGCATCCGGTCCGTGTCGCACTGAAAGAGCCACGGCGGCGGATCGCCCGCGTAGCGCTGCGGGAGCACGCACACGACCATCGCCACTTCGGGCAGGCGCTGAAAGGTCTGCAGCGAGTGCAGCAGCATCGGTTTGCCCGCGACCCAGCGCAGTTGCTTGAGCTCCCCTCCGCCGATGCGACTCCCCGAGCCGCCGGCGACGATCACCACGCCCACGTCCCTCATCGGAACAGTGCCCGGAAGAGGGCCACGAGATCCGGCACGCTCTCAACCTTGAGCTGCTTGGGCAAGCGCTTCGGCACCGATCGCGCACTCACGAAGGCACGCCGCATTCCCATCTTCTCGGCTTCGAGCAGCCGGCGCTCCGCCTGCGACACCGCGCGAATCTCTCCACCCAAGCCGACTTCGCCGAGAAAGATCGCGTCGGCCGGCAGCGCCTTGTCGTAGAAGCTCGAGGCGAGCGCTGCGGCTACCGCGAGATCGCCGGCCGGCTCCTGCACGCGCACACCGCCGACCGCATTCAGAAAGACGTCGAGCTGCGCGAACGAGAGTCCTGCGCGCTTGTCGAGCACGGCAAGCAGCAGCGCGAGGCGTCGCGCATCGTACCCGGTGCTCACGCGCTGCGGCGTGCCGAAGCCGGCCTTAGCGGCCAGTCCCTGCACCTCGAGTAACATCGGGCGCGAGCCTTCCATCAAACAGGTCACCGCGCTGCCGCTAGCGGGAGAGTCCGAGCGCTCGCCGAGGAAGAGCGCGGAGGGATTCTCCACGGCCTCAAGTCCCTGCACCGTCATCCGGAACACGCCGATCTCATCCACCGAACCAAAGCGGTTCTTGGTGGCGCGCAGCACGCGGTGATCCGCCGAGCCCTCGCCTTCGAAGTAGAGCACGGTGTCTACGATATGCTCGAGCGTCTTGGGCCCCGCGATGCCACCACCCTTGGTCACGTGCCCCACGACGAACACGGCCGTGCCGCTCTCCTTCGCAAAGCGCATCAGACGCGCCGCGCACTCGCGCACCTGCCCGACGTTGCCGGGCGCGCCTTCGAGGTCGCCGGTGAAGACGGTCTGGATCGAATCCACGACCATCACCTTGGGCGCGACGGTCGCCGCGGTGGCGAGAATAGTCTCGAGGTTGGTCTCGCCGAGCAGCGAGACGGAGCCCGCATCGGCACCAAGTCGATCGGCGCGCAGCTTCACCTGAAGCGGGGATTCCTCGCCGCTCACATAGAGCGCGCCGTGGCCGGCGGCCTCGAGGCGCGCCGCCACCTGCAGGAGGATTGTGCTCTTGCCGATGCCAGGCTCGCCGCCCACCAACACCATCGCCCCAGGCACCACGCCGCCGCCGAGCACGAAATCGAACTCGGCGATGCCGGTCTTGAGGCGATGCTCCTCGGCGCCGACCACGTCGCGGAGGCGCGGCGTCTCGAGTACCTGGCCGCCCTCGCCGAACGCCGCACTGCCGACGATGCGGCGCTGCGCACCCGCACCCTTGCTCGCCGTGACCTTCGGTGCGGCCATCTCCTCAACGAGCGTGTTCCACTCGCCGCAGGTGTCGCACTTGCCTTGCCACTTGAGCGACTCGGCGCCGCACTCGGTGCAGCGGTAGACGGACTTGGACTTCACCGCCACGGTCTGCGCTCGCGCATTACTGCTCCGGCTGGCGGCTGGTCCAGCTCTCGAAGCGCGTGTGCTGTTTGCGGTAATGGAGTCGAATGTGGCCCGTCGGCCCGTTACGCTGCTTGCCGACGATGACCTCGGCGTAGCCGTCGAGCGGAATGTCCGTGGTGCCCGAGACCATTCGTGGATTGCCCTGGTCGTCGTACGGCCGCTCGTTCATTTCCGGACGGTAGATGAAGAGCACGACGTCGGCGTCCTGCTCGATGGCGCCGGAGTCGCGGAGGTCCGAGAGTTGCGGACGGCGGTTCTCGCCACCGCGCTGCTCCGAGGCGCGCGAGAGCTGCGAGAGCGCGATGACGGGGATCTCGAGCTCCTTAGCCAGTGCCTTGAGCGAACGCGAGATCGCCGAAACTTCCTGCTGGCGGCTCTCGGAGTTCGGCGGACCTGAGACGAGCTGCAGGTAGTCCACGATGAGCAGCTTGATGTCGCTCTGGCTCTTGAGGCGCCGCGCGCGCGAACGCAACTCGAGCACCGAGAGCCCGGGCGTGTCGTCAATCCAGATGGGTGCCTGGCCCAGCAGTGCCGCGGCCTTGGCCAGGTTCGACGCGTCCTGCGATGTCAGCGCGCCGGAGCGCAGCCGTTGGGCATCCACGTATCCCTCCGAGGCGAGCATACGCAACAGGAGGGATTGCGTACTCATTTCCAGCGAGAAGATCGCCGTCGGCACGTTGCGCTCGATGGCCGCGTATTGCGCGACGTTGAGCACGAAGGCGGTCTTGCCCATCGACGGACGGGCCGCGACGATGACGAGGTCCGAGGGCTGGAACCCGAGCGTCATCTTGTCGAGGTCCATAAACCCCGACGGCACGCCGGTGAGATTGCCGCCGGCCGCCCGCAGCGTCTCGATGCGCTCCATTGCGCTCCACAGGAGCGACTTGATGCGCACGAAGCCTTCGTTGCCGCGGCTGTCGTTGAGCTCGAGGATCTTGTGTTCGGCGAGGTCCAGCAGCTCGGCCACATCGGCGGGGCTCTCGTGGCCTTCGCGGACGAGCGACGTAGCGGTCTCGATCAGGCGCCGCCGCAGCGCCTTGTCGCGCACGATGCGGCAGTGGTGCTCGACGTTGGCCGCGGTGGGGATTTCGTCGAGCAGGCCGCCGATGAACTCCTTGCCGCCCGCCGCCTGCAGGTCGCCGCGCTGCTCCAGCTCATTCGAGAGCGTGAGTGGATCCACGACGCCACCGGCATTATGGATGGCGGACATCGCGCGGAAGATCCGGCGGTGGCCCTCGCGGTAGAACATATCCTCGCTGACGAGCTCCATCGCGGTGACGATGGCTTCGCCCGAGAGGATCATCGCGGCGAGCACGGCGCGCTCCGCGTCCTCCGACCACGGGGGTCGGCGGTCCGCGAAGGCGTCCGGGGGGCCCTTACGGGCGATCGAAAATTCGACGGGCGAGCTGGACATCTTCCCAGGCGGGGCGCTTCCAGTTGGGGTTCCGCAGCAGCGCGGCGGGGTGATACGTCGCCACGAGCGGAATGCCGTGGTACCGATGCTCCAGGCCGCGGAGCTTACCGATAGGGGAATCTGTCTCCAGCAACGTCTGCGCCGCAAACGTGCCCACCGCCAGGATGACCTTGGGTTGGAGCAACTCCAACTGGCGCAACAAGAACGGGCGGCACACTTCGATCTCCGGCGCGGTCGGATTGCGGTTCCCGGGCGGCCGGTGCTTGAGCACGTTGCAAATGAAGACGTCCTCGCGCTTGAAGCCGATGGCATCGAGGATCTTGGTGAGGAGGTCACCGCTCTTGCCGACAAACGGGCGACCTTCCTCGTCCTCGGTTTGCCCGGGCGCCTCGCCGACCACCACAAAGCGCGCGAGCGGATTTCCCTCGCCCGGCACGTCCTTGATCTTGGTCTTGTGGAGCTCGCAGGCGGTGCACTTGGCGATCTCCGCGGCGACCGCGTCGAGTGTCGTCAGGTGCTCCAGCCCGCTCGGCGCGCTGTTGGCTCCCACCACGCGCGGCTCTCCGGAGGCGCTTGGGGACTTGGACGCGTCGGGCGGAAGCGTGGCCTTGGAGAGGATTGCCGGCGTGGACAGGTCGGTCGGCTGTGCGTCAACCGCGCGGAGCGCCTCACGCCAATCGCCGCCAGCAGCGGCCGCCTCAGCTGCCTTGCTCGCCGGCGACGTGCGCACAGACTCTGGCGGCGCCGCGGCGGCGGGCCGCGCGCCCGCCTCGGCAGAGCGCGCCATCGGACGCGCCGCCGTCACCTCGCGACCCGTGAGCACCTTGAGCGCATCCTCAACGCTCAGCGCGTCGAGCACAAACTCCGTTTCGCCGAGTTCGCGCCGCTGCTCGAGATACTGGCGGAGGCGATCGTGCGCCTCACTCACAGCATTGCCTCGATGCGGTCGAGGATAGCGTCAGCGGCGTCGCGCTTGGACATCAGCGGGAGCGCCTCCTCGTGACCGTCGGCGGTGAGCAGCGTGACGCGGTTGGTGTCGTACCCAAACCCAGCGCCGGCTTCGCGCGCGCTGTTGGCGACGATCATCCGCAGGCCCTTGGCGGCGAGCTTCTTGGCCGCGTTCTCGATCAAATCGTCGGTCTCGAGCGCGAACCCAACCGCAATCAGGCCTGGCTTGCGCGCATCAACCGTGCTCTTGAGGATGTCGGGCGTCTCTTCGAGTGCGATCGACGTGGCCGCGCCCTTCTTCTTGATCTTGGACGAGGCGACGGTCGCCGGACGGAAGTCAGCCGGCGCCGCGGCCATAATCAGCACGTCGGCGTCGGCAATCTCGTTGGCGACCGCATCGGCCATCTGCTGCGTCGTCTCGACCGGCACCGCACACGCGCCCACCGGGAGCGCGACGGCAAGCGGCCCGTGCACCACGCAGACCTCGGCGCCGCGTCGCCACGCGGCCTCCGCGAGGTTCGCGCCCATCTTGCCCGTGCTGTGGTTCGTGAGAAACCGCACCGGGTCGAGCGGTTCGCGCGTGGGGCCCGCCGTCACGACGATGCGCTTGCCGCGCAGCTTGCCCGGCGGTTCGAGCAGACGGGCGCAGTGCGCGACGATCGTCTCGGGTTCCTGCATCCGTCCCTGGCCGGCGCCTTCGTCCGGCGACGCCAGCGGCCCGACGCCCGGATCCAGCAGCACCTTGCCCTGCTGCCGCAGCGTGGTGCAGTTGGCCTGCACGCTCGCGTTGGCCCACATCTTGTCGTTCATCGCCGGGACGACGAGCACCGGGCAGGTGGCGGCGAGCAGCGTGGCCGAGAGCAGTTCGTCCGCGTGGCCGTGGGCGGCACGCGCGAGAAAATCCGCTGTCGCCGGCGCGATCACCATCAGCTCGGCGTCGCGCGCGAGCCGGATATGATCAAGGGCGTGCCCGTCTCCAATCAGCGTGGAGAAGACGGGCCGCCCGGTAAGTGCTTCGAACGTGACCGAGCCAATGAACTCGCGCGCCGAGCGCGTGAGGATGACGTCCACCTGCGCGCCGGCCTGCGTGAGCAGGCGTGCAAGCCAGGCCGACTTGTACGACGCGATCCCTCCAGTGACGCCGAGGAGGATCCGCCGCCCGTCGAAGGGACGCACGATCGCGCTCGGGCGCCGCGCGGGCTCTTAGGTGCCCTTGGCGCGACGACGCGGCACGACGCGGTACTCGATGTCGCCGCCCGAGAGATCCTCAAGCGCACGCGTCGAGAGCTTCTTCTCGCCCGACTTCGAGCGGTCGCGCGGGAACTCGTTCAGCACTCGCGCATACTTGGCCGCCACGAGCACCGCGAGGTACTTGTTGGCCGCGTGCTCGGTGATGTCCTTGGGGGTGAAGACCTGCATTCTGGAACTCCTTGGAACGATGAAAGACGGAGGATGCCGGACCGCTTACACCCTCGATGCCAGCTCGGACTGCAGTTTCCCGATAATCTCGCCTACCCGCTGCCCGAGCGCCGGGAGTCGCTCGCGCTTCAGTTCTTCCTCGTCGATGATCGCGCTTACGCGCGCCACGGCATCATCAAGGTTGTCGTTCACCACCACGTGCTGATACCGCTCCGCGTCGGCCAACTCCTGCAGCGAATTACGCAACCGAAGCGCCAATGCGTCGGCGCTTTCGGTGCGACGGCCCGTGAGCCGCGCGACCAGCACCTCCGCCGAGGGCGGCACGACGAAGATCGTCAGAGCGTCGAGGAAACGCTGCACCACTTGGCGCGCGCCCTGGACGTCAATGTCGAGCATCACGTGCTTACCCTGCGACATCACCCGCTCCAACTCCGACTTGAGCGTGCCGTACCGCCGTCCGTGGACCTCGGCATACTCGGCGAACTCTCCCCGCTCCACTGCGCCCGCAAACTGCTCCGGCGTCAGGAAGTGGTAATCCACTCCGTCCCGCTCACCGGCCCGCGGCGCGCGCGTGGTGCAACTCACTGAGTAGCCCACGTCGTCCCGCCGATCCATCAGCAACCGCGCAATCGTGGTCTTGCCCGCCCCAGACGGCGCCGACAATACAATCGGAAACGGCTTCCGCGTCACTCGATATTCTCCACCTGCTCGCGGATGCGCTCCAGCTCCTCCTTGATCGCCACCACGTCCTGCAGCATCGGGGCGTCGTTGGCCTTGCTGCCGGTCGTGTTCGCCTCGCGCAGCATTTCCTGCAGGAGGAACCCGAGCCGCTTGCCCACGCCATCGCCCTCACGCCCCGCCAGCGTCTCGCGAAACGCCGCGATGTGACTGGCAAAGCGATCCAACTCCTCACCGAGGTCGAGCTTGTCGGCCAGAATCGCAATCTCCTGCGCGAGACGCTGCGGATCGACCGCCACCCCGCCGGCCAGCCGCTCCACGTTGTCCCGCAGTCGGTTGCGCTGCGCCTCGAGCCGTTCCGGCGCCCTCGACGCGATCCGCCCCACCGCCTGCTCGATGAGCGTGAGCCGCTCACCGATGAACTGCGCGAGCCGCTTGCCCTCGGCGGCCCGCATCTCCTGCATCGCCTTGGTCGCCTGGTCCACGACGGCCAGCAACTCCTCGACCGTCGCCGTGTCGAGCGCCGCGTCGTCGCGCCCCACACGGAGCACGTCGGGCATTCGCAACACGGTGGCCACATCCACCGCGCCACCCAGGCCGAACTTCTCCTGCAGCCCTTGCAGCACCGTGGCGGCCTGCTGAAAGCGAGCCTCGTCGACGACGGCGCCCGCTTCCGACTCCACCACCACCCGCGCCGACACCGTCACGTGTCCGCGCGAGATGCGCTGCCGCACGACTTCGCGCACCTCGCCTTCCCACTTGGAGAGGCCCAGCGGCAGCTTGAGCGACGGGTTGAAGAAGCGATGGTTCACCGACCGGAGCTCCACGCTCACGCGTGCGCCGCCGACCGGCCCCTCGGCCGCCCCGAACCCCGTCATCGACCGAATCATTAGAGCCAGATAAGTTACGCTGGCATCACGACTTGGGCAAGCTCAGGCTAGTTCCAGAATTCCCAGCGGATGCCGTAGAACTGCACGAGCCGCGGCATTAGGTAGCCCGGGGCGGTCTCGAACACGGCGCCGGTCATATTCCGGTTGTAGAAGAACACGTGCGCCGCGCCGATCCGCAGATCGAGGATCGTGCCCAGGCTATTGGCACTCCTGCCGCGCAAAACGCCTCCGCCGCCGTCCGGTGCGAGGTAGTCATTTCGATAGTCGTGCGTGACCGCTGCGAGCATATGGAAATTGGCCCGCGGCAAACGCTTAGCTAGCGACGTCTCAACTCGAATCTCAAGGTGGGATTCGACCGAAGAACGGTAGATGTCTTCCTTGCCCCACGAGGTACCGCGCCAGTCGAACGAGAACGGCCCCCAGATCGGGCCCGCGAGCGCAAGTTCGATTCCGGTGGCGGCGCTCAGCGTCGCGGGCACGAAGTTCGGGTCGAAGAGCGGCAGGCCGTCCACGAAGGCCTCCCCCCGCTGCACCACTCCGACGGAGAGCCAGCGTTGGCGCCAGGTCAGCGCCACGTCTGCGCGGGTAGTGCTGCGCGTGGGAAGCGAGAGCGTGGCGTCCGGTGCGTGCTGCGAGTGCGCGGCCGCGAGATAGAGCCACGGCAGCACCTTGAAGCGCGAGGCGATGTCGACTCGAGTGGTGGAGTCCGGCCCGGCAAACTCGGCAAAGCCACTCAACGAGAGCCGTTCGGTGTCGTAGGAACCCCGCAGCGACGGCGCGAGCCGCGTGCGGCCGTCACCCGCGCGCAGGCGCGTCGTGCCGGACACCCGCAACGGGCCGCGCGAATAGCCGACCGTGCCTACGTACTGCGCGCGCACCGAGACCGTATCGAGATCCGGCGTGGTCGTCGACGCCGCAGCCGCCGAGTCGGATTCGATGTACTGCAGCGTGCCGGCAAGCACCTGCGCCCAGAGACCGTCCCGCGAGGGATCGCGCCACGTGGCCCGGAGGTAAGCGGTGACATCGCGTCCCTTGAAGCTCGGGATGGCGTCGTCATCGGGCGTCGTGCGAATGAACCGGCGCGTCGGGTTGCGCGTCATCGCCGCGCGAACGGCAACAAAGTCCACGCCCCAATTCTCCTTGGCGACACCGACGCGCGCGAAGGCGCTGAGTGCATCGCCGTCCCCGCGGTACGCGAAGTTGGTCGTGGAGAACTGCTGCGCGGCGAGCTGCAACACACCGCCGTTGCGGAAGCGCTTGCCGTAGAATCCGCGGTAGAGGTTTGTGTTGTCGGCGCCCGAGTAGATGTCCGTGCGCGTCTGCGGCGTGGTGAGCGTGACGCGCCAGCTCGTCAGGTGCACTCGCAGCTCGCCCGCGGCCCGCTCGACCGCCACTTCTTCCATCGCCCAAAGCGGAATGTTGGCGATGTCCGCGACGCCGCGGTCGCGAGGGTCAAGGCCGTCGAGTTCGAGTCCGTCGAGGTAGATGCGCACGCGTCCTGGCTGCCCATACCAGTGCGCCACCGCGGGTGCAGCGAGGTACGCGGCGTTGCTGATCTGCACGCCGGGCACCGTCGCGAGCAGGTCGGTCAGCGTCACGGCACCGGTGCGAAAGATCTCCTCGCGGTTCCACACGTAGCGCCGCGTGCCGGCTTCCAGCGAGCGCACACGCTCCGCGGCGACGATCGGTGCCTTCACGGTGTCCGGCGCGACGACCGAATCGCGCTGCGGCAGCGGAACGGCGCTCGCGCCAGTGGAATCAGCGGGCGGTTGCCGCGTCGTGTCCGCCGGGGGCCGACCTACGCCGGGGAGTCGCTGCGCGGCAAGCGTGAGCGGCGCCGCCACGAGGGCGGCGCCGAGGAGGGCGCGCAGACTCAGCGCGCCCGTCCGCGCACGAACTCGACGAACGTGCGGACCGGAGTGCCCGTGGGGCCCTTGGGCAGGACCACGAGGTCCGTCTCCGAGTACGCCGTGCCCGCCACGTCGAGATGCACCCACGGCATTCCTTCAGCGAAGTGCGAGAGAAAGAGTCCCGCGGTGATGGTGCCCGCGCCACGTCCGCCAATGTTGCGCAGATCGGCGACGTCGGACTTGAGGAGTTCCTTGTACTCGTCGAAGAGCGGAAGTTGCCAGCCGACTTCACCGCCGCGTCGTCCGGCCGCGAGCACCTCGTCCACGACGCGCTGATCATTGCCCATCACACCAACGGTGACGTTGCCGAGCGCAATCACGACCGCGCCCGTGAGCGTCGCCGCGTCCACCACGGCCTGCGGGCGATAGCGCTTGGCATAGGTGAGCACGTCGGCCAGCACGAGCCGCCCCTCGGCGTCCGTGTTCTGGATCTCGATGCTCGTGCCGTCGCTGGCAAACACGACGTCGCCGGGCTTCACCGCATCGCCGTCCACGACGTTGGTGGTCGAGCCCACCAGGCCGACCACGTTGATGCGGAGCTTCATCCGGGCGATGGCTTCCATCGCACCGAGCACGCCCGCCGCGCCGGACATATCGAACTTCATCAGTTCCATTCCCGGCGCGGGCTTGATGCTGACGCCGCCCGTGTCGAAGCACAGCCCCTTGCCCACGAGCACAACAGGTGCGGCGCCCGCGCGCGCGCCGCGATACTCGAGTGCGATGAGCTTGGGATCCTGCCGCGTCCCCTGCGCGACCGCGAGGAACGAGCCCATCTTGAGCCGCGTCATCTCGCGGCGGCCGAGCACCTTGAGTCGGAGGCGGTGCCGCTTGGCGATATCGCGTGCGGTGTTTGCCAGATAAGCCGGGGTGCAGATGTTGCCCGGCAGCATCGCGAGGCGCCGCGCGAGGCGCTGCCCCTCCGCGACCGCCACGCCGGCGGCCAGCGAAGCACGCGCGGCCGCCACATTGTCCACGAAAATGCTCGCGGCCTTCAGGGGCTTCTTGGCCTTCGCGCCGGGCTGCTTCTTGTGGAGCTCACGGAACTCCCAACCGCCGAGCGAGAGGCCGACCACGACGCCCTCGAGCGTATCGCCTGCGAGGTCGGCCGCCCAGAACGTCATCGTGCCGACGTTCAACGCGTTCGCCTTGCGGCCGGCGAGCGTGGCGGCGCGCGTGAGGCCCTTCACGTCACCCGCGCCAGCGCCCACCATCAACACGCGCTGCGGTCCCGCGCCGGTGTTCACGATCAGCAGCGACTCGTCCTTGCCGCCGCTGAAATCCTTGCGCTTGATGGCGGCGCTCAGCGCGCCACCGCAGGCCTTGTCGAGCGCCGCCAGCGCACGCGGAAATGGAGCGTCCGCTACCAGCGCCACCGCGACCAACGGCGAGGCGACCCGTGCGGGATCGCCGCGCCGCACGGCAAACGAAACCGACATCAGCCCTCCATCCCGCGGATGATGGCGTCGCCGAATCCGGACGTGCTCACTTCCGTCGCGCCCTGCATCTGCCGCGCGAGATCGTAGGTCACGGTCTTGGCCTTGATGGCGCGCTCGAGGCCCGTGATGATCAGCTTCGCGGCCTCGTTCCAACCCATCTGCTCGAGCATCATCACGCCGGAGAGCACGACGCTGCCGGGATTGATCTTGTCGAGCCCCGCGTACTTGGGCGCGGTCCCGTGGGTCGCCTCGAACACGGCGGCCTCGTCACCGACGTTGCCACCCGGTGCGATGCCGAGTCCGCCCACTTCGGCGGCGAGGGCGTCGGAGATGTAGTCGCCATTCAGGTTCGGCGTGGCGACCACGGAGTACTCGTCGGGCCGCAGCAGGATCTGCTGAAACATCGAGTCGGCGATGCGGTCCTTGAGGATCACGGCGTCGGCGCGCGAGGCAGCGCCTGCCTGCCCCAGATCGGCCTCCGCGACCACCTGCCCCGCAAACTTCTCGCGCGCGAGCTCGTAGCCCCAGTCGCGGAAGCCACCCTCGGTGAACTTCATAATGTTGCCCTTGTGCATCATCGTCACCGAGGGACGGTGCGACTTGAGGGCATAGCGGATGGCCATCTCGATCAGGCGCTTCGAGCCAAACGCCGACATCGGCTTGATGCCGATGGCGCTCTCGGGACGGATCTTCTTCTTGAACTCCGTCTCAATGAACACGCGCAGCTTCTCGGCCTCGGGCGTGCCGGCCTTGAACTCGATGCCGCTGTAGACGTCCTCGATGTTCTCGCGGAAGATGACCATATCCACCTTCTGCGGATGCTTCACCGGCGCGCCGACGCCTTCGAAGTAGCGAACCGGTCGAATGCAGGCGTAGAGATCGAGTTCCTGGCGGAGCGCCACGTTGAGCGAGCGGATGCCGCCGCCCACGGGCGTCGTCAGCGGACCCTTGATGGCGATCTTGAACTCGCGCACGGCCTCCAACGACTCGGCGGGCATCCACTCGCCCGTCGTGTTGAACGCCTTTTCGCCGGCGAGGATCTCCATCCAGTGGATCTTTCGCTTGCCGCCGTAGGCGCGCTCGACCGCCGCATCGAAGACGCGCACGCTCGCGCGCCAGATGTCCGGTCCCGTGCCGTCACCCTCGATGAAGGGGATGATGGGGTTGTCCGGAACCTTGAACTCGCCGCCCGATGCCTGGATGCGATCGCCCTTCACGGGGACGGTCGCGAACTTGTAGGTCGCCATATG
>CAYPYY010000049.1:14674-19963 GCA_964414995.1 uncultured Gemmatimonas sp. | reverse complement strand
TCCGCGAGCGGATCAGCGGAACGATTCTCTTCGCGGGCCAGGTGGTGCGCGTGCTCCCGCCGCAGGCGGATTAGACCGCTAGCGGGTCCAGATCACGAGCGCCCCGCAGCCGTCGGGGTCGTGGAACTGCTGCGGCGCCTCACGCGCGTTGTAGATCTCGATCCGCTTGGCGAGGCGCAGGAGTTCGCGCATATACTGCGGCGAGATGGCCCGCTCCTCCGCAGCGCCCATCGTTGGAATGGGGCGCTGCGTGGAGATGAAGACGCCGTTCAGGAACACGCGCGGGTAGCATCCGCTGTTGATGTCCGCCATCGAGACGCCGCGCAGCATTATCACGTCGCCGGTGGTGTCGAGGAAGCTGCGCGACACGCCCACGCGCACCGCCGTGCTCTTGCTCGCGATCGCCGCCGCGGTCACGCGAGGGAAGACCGCGAGCTCCGTGGAGTCAAAGAACACGCCCACCGCCCCGTTGCGACGCTCCGCGAACTCGAGCCGCTCACGTGTGAGCGCGCGCTCGCGGATGGTCATCGGGAGGAGCGCGACGACCGCCTCCTCCAGCACCACCTCGCCGATGTCGAGCTCCGCGCCCGTGGGCTCCACCGTGACCATCCGCGGCGTCTGTCCGATGGCGCGCACGTAGAGCTGCGCCGTGCGCCGCGGCACGCCGGTGAGCACGAATCGGCCCTGGTCGTCGGTCCGCGTGTTGCGCGTGGTGTCGCCCCAGAGCTCCACCTCGGCGCCCACGAGCGGGCGCCGCCGCGTAACGATGCGCCCCGAGACCCGCGCCGTCTCGCCCGCCTCGCCGATGCGCAGGTCGCGCCGCAGCACGGCCTGTCCTTCGGTCGCCACCACGAGGTCGCCCGAGCGTTCGCTGCCGCGCACCGCGCGCACGCTGGCCTGTCCGCGCAGCGGCACCCCGCAGAGCGCAAAGCGCCCCTCGGCGTCCGTGGTGTCGAGTGTGGCCATCGTCTCGACCACAACGTCGCCATCGCGCAGCGAGGCGGCATCCCAGATCGCCGTCGTGGGCACCCCCGCCTGCGGCGCGCCGGCGGCGTTCCGTACCACGCCAATCACCACGCCGGCACCGGGTAGCTCCGTTCCGCAGTACTGCCGCTGGAACCACGCCGCCGGCGGAATCGCCAGCGCAACCTCCGCCGCGCGACGCCCCTCCACCACGACGCTCTGCGCAATCGGCGCCACTCCAAGCGAGTCGAGCCGCGGGCCGGCAAACCGCACGGTGTAGCGACCAGGCTCGAGTCGTACAAACGAAAAGCGACCACGGGCATCCGTGGTCGCTGTTTGGTTCTGTTCCACCAGCGTCACCGTCGCACCAGCCAGCGCGGAGCCGCCGCGAAGCGAGTCGGCGAGCGTTCCCCGAATGCTTCCCTGCCCGGCGAGTGACGTTGTCGCGACCGTGAGCAGGACCGCGACTCCCGCGAGGCGAAGGTTCAGGTGACCTGTCGTCATACTGCGCCCTACCCCTCTCGGCTCGCGGAGTTACGCCACCGCGTACTGGCTGGTGATGTCCCGCCCCGCGCCCTTCACCACGAGCTTGAACTCGTCGGGCTTGAGCAGCGGGTCATCGCGGAGCTCCACGGTGAACCCCACCGACTTCTCGAGCCGCTTGGCGAGGTCCTTCTCGTTCTCGAGCACGTACATCGCCGTGTCGGGATACAGCTTCACGATGATGCCCTCGCGCTTGCCCTCGCTGGCCAAGCGTCGCACGGCGCGCTCCATCCGCCGCACGATCGTCTCGGCGGTGAACACGCGCCCCGTGCCGTTGCAGATCGGACAGGCCTCGGTCATCGCGTGGAAGTGGCTCTGCCGCACGCGCTGCCGCGTCATCTCGATCAAGCCGAGATCGCTGACCGCATAAGCCTTGGTGCGCGCCCGATCGCGACCCAAGTGCGTGCGCAGCTCCTGCAGCACGCGGTCGCGGTTGGACTTGGACTCCATATCAATGAAGTCGCAGACGATGATACCACCCACGTCGCGCAGCCGCAGTTGCCGCGCGATCTCGCGGGCCGCCTCGATGTTGGTCTTGGTGACGGTCTTCTCGGGATCCTTCTTGCCGGTGAAGCGCCCGGAGTTCACGTCAATCGAAACCAACGCCTCCGTCGGCTCGATGATCAGATAGCCGCCGCTGGGCAGGTCGCAGCGCCGCTTGAAGAGGTCGCGGATCTCAGTCTCGACGCCCTCTTTGTCGAAGAGCCCCTGCTTCTCCTCGTAGAGCTGTACGCGGTCAATGAGCTCGGGCGCGATGCCCTTGAGGTACTCGACGATCTCGTTGTAGACCTGCTTCGAGTCCACGGTGAGACGGTCCACCTTGGTCGAGAAGAGGTCGCGAATGATCCCGCGCGTCAGCGACGTCTCTCGATGCAGCAGCTTGGGCGGATTGCCCACGAACTTCTGCTTCTTGACGATGCGATTCCACTGCCCGATGAGCGTGTCGAGCTCGCGCTTGACGGTCTCCTGGGTCACGCCCTCGGAGACGGTGCGCACGATGACGCCGCCGGCATCCTTGGGGAGCACCGCCTGCACGAGTTCGCGCAGCTTCTGCCGCTGCGCCCGCTCCCCGATCTTGCGCGACACGCCCACGCGCCGCGACGCGAAGGGCATATAGACGAGGAAGCGCCCCGCCAAAGAGACCTGGGCAGTAACCCGCGGTCCCTTGGTCGAAATGGGCTCCTTGGAAACCTGAACAATCAGCGACTGCGAACGCTTGAGCACGTCCTGGATCTGCGGCGGCTCCTTCCGGCGACGACGTCCGCCGCCACCCTGTGCCCCCGCGTCTCCGCCCCCGCGACGCCCTCTGCCGCCTCGTCCCTTCGAGCCTTCCCCTCCTCCCCCTGCCTCGTCGCCCTTTCCGCTCGCGCCTCGCTCCTCGGCACCGTCCGCCGGATCGTCGCCAGCCGCAGACTCGGCGACGTCGCCGTCGGCTACATCGTCGTCATCATCGTCGTCGCCGTCGCCATCTTCGTCGTAGGCGAGGTCCGAGTTGTGGAGGAACGCGCTCTTCTCGGTGCCAATGTTGACGAAGGCGGCCTGCAGACCCGGCTGCACGGCCTCGACCTTTCCGAGATAGATGTCGCCGACCATCCGCTTGTTCTCCGGACGGTCTACCTGCAGTTCAACGAGCTGTTCGTCCTCGAGAATCGCGACGCGGATTTCTCGCTGCGTCGCGCTGATCAGGATCTCGCGCTTCATTGGATGGGCTCAAGGTGCTCCGGCGTGCGCACGAGATCGGCCACGCGACGTCCGCCCGGCACACCGCCGCCGCCCCGCGAGGGGCAGTCCGGCCAGCCGGGATGGAACGGAGTCGCGTACGATCCAGCATCAGGATGAGTGCGGTGTCCGGGGGTCTGGGCGATCCCGCCCAGATAAGGAACACGCCCCGCACAGGGCGGGGCGCGATGGTTTCGTGTCCACTATTTGTACGGGTTTGCGCCGCCGAATGCAAGCTCGACGGCGCTCCCGTTAGGGCCTACATCCGCCCCAGGTCGGCGATCAGGTGCCGGGCGATGACCATCCGCTGGACCTCGCTCGTGCCCTCGCCGATCTCGCCGATCTTGGCGTCGCGCATAAAGCGCTCGACCGGATAGTCCTTGGTGTAGCCGTAGCCGCCGTGCAGTTGGATGGCCTTGATGGTGTTCCGCATCGCCAGTTCCGAGGCAAACAGCTTGGCCATCGCGGCCTCCTTGCTGTACGGATGCCCTTGCTGCGACAGCCAGGCCGCGTGGTAGACGAGGTGGCGCGCCGCCTCAAGCTCCGTGGCCATATCGCTCAACTGAAAGTGCACGCCCTGGAACTCGGCGATGCGCTTGCCGAACTGCCGGCGCTCGGTCGTGTACTTCACCGCCTCGTCAAAGGCGCCCTGCGCCACGCCCAGCGACAGCGCGGCGATGCCGATGCGGCCGGCGTCGAGCGTCTTCATAAAGTTGATGAAGCCCTTGCCCTCTTCGCCGAGCAGGTTCTCCTCGGGCACTTCGCAGTCCTCGAAGATCAGCTCGCGCGTGTCGCTGGCGCGCCAGCCGAGCTTGTCCTCCTTCTTGCCGGCGCGGAAACCCTTGAGCGGCGTGAGCTCGGCGTCGTGCCCCATCCCGAGGTCGCGCACGCGGTCGAGGTCGCAGGTCTCCTTGGTGAGGATGAAGCTGGAGATGCCCTTGGTGCCGGCGTTCGGATCGGTGACGGCGGTGACGACGAACACCTCGCCGACGCCACCGTGGGTGATGAAACGCTTGCTGCCGTTGAGTACGTACTTGCTGCCCTTCTTCACGGCGCGCGTCTGCGTACCGCCGGCGTCGGAGCCCGCGTTGGGCTCGGTGAGCCCGAAGCCGCCGAGCACCTTGCCGCTGGCGAGGCGCGGCACGTAGCGCTGGATCTGCGCCTTGGAGCCGAAGTTCACGATCGGCGAGGTGCCGAGCGTGGTGTGGGCCGAGATGGTGATGGAGTGCGAGGCGCAGACGCGCGCCAGCTCCTCGATGGCGATGATGAACGAGATGGTGTCGAGCCCGGCGCCGCCGAGCTCTTCGCTCCACGGAATGCCGAGCAGGCCGAGCTCGCCCATCTTTTTGACGTTCTCCCACGGGAATTCCTGGGAGTCGTCAAACTGGCGGGCGACCGGCGCGACCTCTTCGGTGGCGAAGGCGCGGACCATCTCGCGCGTGGCGAGGTGATGGTCGGAGAAATAGATCGAGTCGTGCATCAGGGATTCGTAGAGATGAATGCGTCGCGCAGGATGACGCCGTCGAGCCGCTCCCTCGGGGTGATGCCCAAGAGATGCGCGAGCGTCGGCGCCATATCTACAACGCGCGCCGGCCCGCTCTTGTGTCCGGCCGTGAATGCGCGGCCCCAAAAGATAATGGGGACCTTGGCGTCGTAGTCGTAGGGCGAGCCGTGCTGCGCCACGCCGCCGCCGATGGCGTTGTACGGGCCGAGGGTGATGACGACGATTTGATTGCCGCCGCGGCGGAACATATGCATCCACCGCCGCGCGACGACGTCTTCGACGGTGTCGGCGCGGGCGAGGTTGTCCACCACGTCCGCGCGCGCCACGCCCGGCACGCGCTGCATCTCGGCCGCCAGCGTGCGGGCGATGCGCGGGATGGAGCTCTGCGCATCAGGGGGGACGCGGCTGCGGTCAATCTCGATGACTGGAAAGTCGAACGTCACGGCCTCGAGGGGGATCCTCGCCGCCTGCAACATCGGCACGACGGGCGCGAAGTGCGGCCGGAAGTCTGCCTCGCGCACGCGCATCGCGCGGGCGTTCTCGCCGAACGTGGACTTCAC
>CAYPYY010000049.1:3610-14574 GCA_964414995.1 uncultured Gemmatimonas sp. | reverse complement strand
GCGCGCACGCCGGCCCAGGCGAAGTCCAGCGTCAGCTCGTCCATCCACGGATAGCCGATGATCATATTGCGCGCGAGAGCGCTGTCGAGCGGCATCGCGTGCGGAAACTGGAAGCCCTGCCCACCCGACTCGGGCGGCACCGAGTCGGGCTCCGGATAGTGCTCTTCGCCGAGGAGCAGCGTCCACTCGCGTCCGCCGTAGCGCGTCACGGCGAGGTCCTGCGCGTTGAAGTCGCGGACCCACTGTGGCAGCGAATCACCGTACCAGGTGCTCGTGGTGAAGACGCCGCTGCGCTGCGCGTACCAGTACACGGGGTGGATGCCGCGGCCGATGGGCAGAATGGCGCCACGGTCCTTGCGCGAGACCGAGAGCACGCGCGTGCGCTGGTCCGCGAGCGTCATCCAATCGGTGAGCGTGCTGCCCTCGAACCGAAACGGTGAGGCGCCGACGCCCTCGGCCTGCAGCAGCGGTGCCTCGGAGGTGTTCACTCCGACGCCGTTGGCGTGGATCCCGGTGCTGTAGGGGAAGCGACCGGACATCGTCGCCGCGTGACCGGGTGCGGTCTCCGTGATGGCGTGGTCGTGCACGCCCTCGTCAAAGACGACACCCTGCTCGTATAGCATCTTGAGCCCGCCCGTGAACTGGTTGGCCCAGCGGCTCAGGTACTCAGGTCGCAGCTGATCCACGGTGAGGAAGAGGACCAGCTTGGGCCGCAGCGTGGAGTCCACGGCCGGCGGTGGCGGAGGCGGCGGGAGGGGGGCCGCGCGGCGGCGCCCCTGGGCGCAGGCCGGGAGCGAGACCGACAGCAGGAGCAGGACAGCGAGAACGGGCCGGAGTCGCGGCATCAGCAAGAGGTCGGAGGGGCGGGCGGACGGCGACGGATCGTAGAACTATCGCCCGCTGCGCGGGGATGCGCCATTGCTCTTCGCTGACGTGACGCGCACTTTCATCGCGATGACCGACCTCTCGCAGTTCCCGCTGTGGCGCAACCATATCGTGCGCACCGTACTCTGGTACTCGCTCTGCGGCGCGATCGCCTGGAGTCTCCGCGAGTACTCGCCCGCCGGATTCGGGGCCTTCTCGGCGGAATCGGTGACCGCCATCGTGCGCGGCCAGGCCGCCGACAACGCGATCGTGGGGCTGCCGCCCACGGCGCTGGCCGCGAGCCTCGCGATGCTCACGGCGTTCGCCACGGCACTGCCGATCGCGTGGATCTACACGCTCACGCGTCGCAAGAAGGGCTTTCAGCAGAGCGTCGTGCAGACCTACCTGATCCTGCCGGTGGTCGCTGCCGGCATCGTCATTATGGTGAAGTCGTCGCTGTCGCTGGCCTTTGCGCTGGGCGGCATCGTGGCGGCGGTGCGCTTCCGCACGACGCTCGACGACTCCAAGGACGCCGCCGGCATCTTCGTGGTGATCGCGGTGGGAATGGCCGCGGCGGTGGCACCGTCGGTGTCGTTCGTGATCTCGATCGGCTTCAACCTGCTGATGCTGCTGCTCTGGTGGACGGACTTCGGGAAGCCGCTGGCGCTCGAAGGCCGCACGGCGGAGCGGCGGCTGGAGCGCGCGCTCGCGGTGCATAACCGCACGGGAATGTTCCTCGCCAAGATGGATGAGGAAGTCCTGAAGGCGATGTCGCCCGAGCAGCTCGAGGCGCTGGCCGACCGCGCCTGGCGCCGTCGCAAGCGCAACGACCCGGATCTCAAGGAAGACGATGTCGAGACGGAAGCGCTGCCGCGCTGGGAGCGGATGCTGCGCGTGAAGACCGCCGACGTGGACCGCGCGCGCGAACTCTGCGAACCGCGCTTCGATGGCCTGTTCAAGAAGTGGAAGTACCTCGGCACCGTGAAGGAAAACGAGATCCGGGTGCTCGAGTACGGCGTGAACCTCGCCGAGACCGTGACGCCGGGCGTGGTGACGGACGATCTGGCCCGATTCCCCGATTCGCCGCTGCGCGGCGTGGAGTTGCGATGATGCGTCGGATGCTGTTGGTGCTGGCCCTCGTGGTCTCGACGGCCGCGCCGCTTGCGGCCCAGCGCCTGTTCTCGTCGAAGGAACCGCTGCGTATCACGCTCACGACCAACCTGCGGGAACTCACCCGTGAGCGGGACTCGCTCGAGCTGGCCTGGTTCGGCACGGAGATGCGCTACACGGACAGCAGCGGCGCCGAGCGCGTGATCCCGGTGGAGCTGCGCGCCCGCGGCCACTTCCGCCGCCAGAGCGCCAACTGCTCGTTCCCGCCCATTTACCTGCGGATGCGCGACAGCACCGCCCGCGCCGGCACGCTCTTGCAGGGCAACCCGCGCGTGAAGATCGTCACGCCCTGCCGGCCCAACCTGCCGGAGTACCAACAGTACATCTATCTCGAGTATCAGGTCTATCAGACCTACGACATCATTGATCCGGTGCACCACCGCACGCGGCTGGCGCACATCACGTACAAGGACTCGACCGGCCGGATGCCGCCGGTGGAGGTCACGGCGTTCTTCCTCGAGACGGCGGAAGAAATGGCGCAGGAGAACAAGCTCGAGTTCACCGAGCGCACGGGCGTGACCTGGGACTTCATTGCCAATGACGTGATCCAGCGCATCTCGCTGTTTGAGTTCTGGATCTCCAACACCGACTGGTCGGTGTCGGCGCTGCACAACATCGTGATGACGAAGAGCGGCGAGTTCGACTACCGGCCGGTGGCATATGATTTCGACTGGTCCGGCGTGGTGGCGACGCGCTACGCGCGGCCGAACACGCAGTTGGGGCTCCGGACGATTCGTCAGCGGCTGCATCGCGGACCGTGTCGGACGGCGGAGCAGTGGGCGCCCACCATTGCGCACTTCAAGGAGCGGCGGGCGCAGATTGATTCGATCTGGAGTACGCCGTTGCCCGGGCAGGACGCACGGCGGTTGGCGTCGGCGAAGGCGTATCTCGATGAACTGTGGCCGATCCTCGATGATTCGCGGCAGTTTCAGCGAAACATCATTCAGCAGTGCCAGATCGAAGGCAACTGACGGCGAAGCACGCAGTGCGAGGGGAGGAGGGCGGCGGGCTGGGTGCCTGCCCTCCTCCGCTCTTTTTTCTTCGCTACGTCTTCAGTGACTCGAGAACGGCGCGGCCGAACTTGTCGAGACGGCTGGGGCCAACGCCGTGGCACTGGGCGAGTTGAGCGAGGGACTCTGGGTTTCGCCTTGCGATTTCGCGAAGGGCTCGGTCGGGGAAGATCACGTAGGCGGGGACTTCCTCCGCCTTTGCCAGTCTCGTGCGTAGTGCCTTCAGCGTGTCGAGGCGGGCGATCTCTTCGCGGGTGAGCGGGGCGTCCGTCGCGCCGGCGGTTTGGGCGCGGTCTTCCCGCGAACGGGCCTTTGTTGCGCCGGGGGCACCGCGGAGGGACTTCGCCTTGCCGGGGCTGCTCGAGACGCGCTGTTCGTGCTTGATGCCCTGGCAGTTGTCGCAGTTGGCGCAGCGGGGCTTGGCGGCGGGGTCGCCGAAGTAGCGGAGCACGAAGGCGCGGCGGCAGTACTTCGTGTAGGCGTACTGCTGAACCATCTCGAGCTTGCGCAACTCGCCCTGACGGCGGCGGTCGAGGCCGGGCCAGTCCACGGGCCAATCCTTGAGCGGGCGCTTCTGGTCCGTGAGCGTCAGACCTTCGCCGAGCCGCTTCCACAGGACCATCTGGCGATCTTGCAGGGCGTCGAGGAGCTGCATTGCGCCCATCGCGCCGCCGATGCCGGGCGGGAGGGCGTCGAGGTCGGCGACGATGCCGGCGTGGAGGTCGCCGCGGGCGCGCTTCCAGAGCGATCGCAGCAGCGCGAGCTCGAGGCCGTGCTCGGCTTCGCTGAGCTCGGCCTTGATGCGCTCGGGCGTGGCGAGCAGGCGGACCTGCGCGTGCGTGCGCGAGGCATCGGCGATGGCCAACGCCCCGCCCCGCTGCAGCACGCGCAGCGCCGACTCGGCTTCGCGGTCGCTCACCTTCCCGCGCGCTTCGGCCGCGATCTCGGGCGCCGTGGCCTGCACGAGTCCGTCCTTGTCGGCCAGCTTGCACAGCGCGTCGTAGACGGCGCCCACGGTCTCGCGCTCGGGCAGCGCGCCCTTGATGAAGAACTCGTGCGTGAAGCGGTCGGGGAACGCGTGCAGCAGGATCGCCGTGGCCGGCAGGCGGTCGCGGCCCGCGCGACCGGCCTCCTGATAGTAGGCCTCGAGCGTGCCCGGCATCGCGAAGTGCACCACCAGGCGCACGTTGGGCTTATCAATGCCCATCCCGAACGCATTCGTGGCCACGATGATGCGCACGCGTTCGCTCATAAACGCGTCCTGCACGTCGGCGCGGTGCTCGTCGTCGAGGCCGGCGTGGTAGCCGAGCGCGGGCAGCTTGGCCTTGGTGAGCATCTGCGCGATGCGCTCGACCGTCTTGCGCGTGCTCGCGTAGACAATCGCGACGCCGTCCGCGTGCGTGGCGAGATGCTCGCGCAGCAGTTCGACGAGCGTCTCGTCCTTGGCAGCGTCGTTCTTGGTCGGGATGACGTGGTAGGAGAGGTTCGTGCGATCGAACCCGGTGATGACCACCTCGGGGTCGCGCAGCTCGAGCTGGCGCGCGATGTCCTCGCGCACCTCGGGCGTCGCGGTGGCGGTGAGCGCCACGGTGGGTGGGTCGCCGAGTCGCTTGCGCACGTCCTTCACGCGCAGGTAGCTGGGGCGGAAGTCGTGGCCCCACTCGCTGATACAGTGGGCCTCGTCCACGGCGAGCAGCGTGACGCCGATCTCGCGCAGGCGCTCCGCGGTGCGCCCGAGATCAAAGCGCTCCGGGGCGACGTACAGGAGCTTGATTTCACCGCGCTGCACGGCGGCCATTCGGCTCGAGACTTCGGCCGTCGATAGCGTGCTGTTGACGAAGGTGGCGGGCAGGCCGCGCGCGTTCAGCGCGTCCACCTGGTCCTTCATCAGAGAAATGAGCGGCGAAATGACGACCGTGAGCCCGTCGAGCACCAGCGCGGGGACCTGGTAGCACAGCGACTTACCGCCGCCCGTGGGCAGGATCACCAGCGTGTCGCGCCCCGCCAGCACCGAGGCCACGGCCTGCGTCTGGCCCGGGCGGAAGTCGGGGTAGCCAAAGCGCTCCAGGAGGAGCGTCCGAGCGGCGGTAAGGCCCGGCGAATCGAGTGTGGCGTCGGTCACGGGGGAAGAATAGCGGGTCGTTACACGAGGACAGCATCGAAAGCCCGCAGCAGGTAAATTCCCACCGTGGACATCCCGCTCCTCGTTTCCGCGTCGGGCATCTTGTTGGCGATGGCGGTCGGCTTTGCGTTCGGGCTCCGGGCCTTCGCCAAGCAGATCGGCCAACGGTTCATCCTCGACTGGGCGCTCTCGTGGGGGGCGCTGGCGGTGTACGCGACGGCGGCGAGCCTGGCCTTGCTGGCCGTGAACGCCGAGTCGCTGCGCACGACGCGCGCGCTGTGGTCGCTGCTGAGCCTCGCCGCGGCGTGGGCACACCTGGTGTACTTGGGCCGCGGACTGACGGGCATCGTGTCGCCGGACGTGCGACCGCTCAAATACCGCGCCGAGATCCTCGCCACGCTGTTCGGCGCGGCGGGCGTGCTGGTACTGGTGTCGAGCGGGAGTCCCGAGACGCGCCTCGCCTTGTACATCGTGCGCGTCGTTCTCGTCGGACTCGGGTGGTCGATCGCGTATCTCGATGCCGCGCGGCTCGTGCGGCGCGGATACCTCGTGCGCGTAAGCGTCGCGGCGAAGGTGCTGTTGATCGCGCTGATCGCGTACGGCACGCTCCGCTTCCTCGAACCACTCGCGCACCTCGTGGGGCCGAATCCAGTCCTCGCGCAGCTGCTGACGTTCGGCGGACTGCCGATGCTCGCCGCGCTCGGCGCCGGAATGATCAGCGCCCTGCTCGAACTGGAGCGCGACGTACGCGTGGCGGCGGTCGCCGCCGAGTCCGCCGAGCGGCAGCGCCTGCAGGCCACGCTGGCGCGCCGCGAGGACTGGTTCCGCGCGATGATCGAAAACGCCAACGACATCATTATGCAGGTGCAGCGCGACGGCCGGATCGACTACGTGTCCCCGGCGTCCAAGCACATCCTCGGCCTCGACCCCGCCGAGCTCGTGGGCGGCAACGCGTTCGACTTGCTCCACCCCGACGACGTACCGGTGGTGAGCGATGCCGCCGAGCGGGCGTTCGTGCGCGACCCCTCCGTTCCACGGACGGTGCCGTTCCGCGTGCGCAATGCCGCCGGCGAGTTCATCCCGGCGGAGGCGACGTCGCATCCCTACACCGAAGCCGACGGCGAGCTGCGGCTGGTGGTGGCGATCCGCGACGTGCGCGAGCGGCAGCGGCTGGAGACCGAGCTCGTGTCCGCGCGACGGCTGGAAAGCGTGGGGCGCCTCGCCGGTGGCGTGGCGCACGACTTCAACAACCTGCTGACCGCCATCGTGGGCAACACGGCGCTGATGCGCGAGCTCACCGCCGGCAACGCTGACCTGCAGTCGGGCATCGCCGAGATCGAGCAGTCAGCCAGGCGCGGCGCCGAGCTCACGCGGCGATTGCTGGCCTTTGCGCGACGTCAGATGGTCGAGCCGCGCGTGGTGGACGTGGCCGCCGAGATTCGCGAGATGGAGCGACTGCTGCTCCGGCTCTTGGGCGAGACGAAGATGTTGCGCCTCGAGCTGCCGCCGGGGTTGGCGTCCATCCGCATTGACCCCACGGCGCTCGAGCAGATTCTGGTGAACCTCGCGGTCAACGCCCGCGACGCGATGTCCGACGGCGGCGTGCTCACGATCCGCGCGCGCAACGAGAGCATCGGCGATGCGGGGAAGCAGGGCTCGAGCATCCCCGCCGGCGTGTGGTTGCGCATTGACGTCGTGGACACGGGCGTTGGCATTGATCCGTCCATTCGCCCGCACCTCTTTGAGCCGTTCTTCACGACGAAGGCGGACAGCGGCGGCACGGGGCTCGGGCTGCCGACGGTCTATGGCGCGGTGATGCAGGCGGGCGGGCGTCTCAAGGTGGAGTCCGCTCCCGGGCACGGCGCCACGTTCTCGCTGTTCTTCCCCGCCCTCACGGAATCCGCTCGCGTCATCACGCCCACGTCGACCGCCGCACCGGAGGCGGCGAAGCCCGGCGAGACGGTGCTGCTGATCGAGGACGAGGCAACGGTGCGCGATGTGACCACCAAGTTGCTGCAACGGCTTGGATTCGCCGTGCTGACCGCAGTGGATGGCCAGGACGGCATCGAGGTGGCGGCCGCGTATCGTGGCGCGCTCCACTTGATCGTCTCGGACCTGATGATGCCGCGGCTCAACGGGCACGAGGCCGTCACGCGCATCCGCGCTGCGCGTCCGAATACGCCGGTGGTGTTCATCTCCGGCTACAGCGAGGAAGCGCTGCGCTGGCGCGACGGAACGCCGAAGCCCGGCAAGCTGCTCGCCAAGCCGTTCACGCTGCACGAGCTCGCGCGCGCCGCGCGCGAAGCGATCGACGGTTAGACCGCGCGCGCGAAGTGGCCGCGGGTGATGGCATCGCCAAGCACCTCACGCGGTCGACGGCTGGGACGCTCGCCGCGCGCCACCGCGTCCACCGCCTCGCGATACGCCGCCACGCGCTCCGCCACCGCATCGTCCGGCACGTTGAACACCAGCCGATACCGTCGGATGCCGCGCGCCCACAGCGTCGGCAGGAACTCGCTGCCTTCCACCGGCCGCGAGTGCAGCAGGCGATTGCGACACGCATAGTCGGTCGCCACGGGGAATTCGTAGCCAGCAGGATCGGTGAGCCGCGTGTCCACGTGCTTCTGCGTGCAGAGGTCGCGGCAATGCGTGGGCGTGCGGTCGAAGGCCGCGTTTAGGACGCAATGCTCGAGCGTCATCCCCTCGGGCCGGCCGTGGAGGAAGACCTCGAAGCCGTCGCCCTCCCACGGCGCCACGACCTGCGCGACCTCATCGGCCGTGAGCTCCACCGACGGCGTGATGCCGGAGGCACCGAAGGCAAACATCTCCGCGGCCGCCTGCACGTTGAAGACATTCACCGAGTAATCGGCCACGACGTCGCGGCCCGCGGCGGCTTGCTCCACGAGCAGCCCGAGGTGCCCAGAGAGCAACGGCGTGCCCAGCGCGAGCCACTTGTCGAGCTTCTTGCGTTCCTCGGGACGAACGATCGTCGGCAGCCGGAGGCGGAACGACTTCCCCGCTGCGGTCACACGCTCGATGAGCGCGCGCACCTGCGTCACCGGCGGGAACGGATGCCGCAGGAAGGGATCGAGCACGATCTCATCCGCGCCAGCCGCGAGCGCAGCATCAGCGTCGGCGATGCGCCACACCTCGGCGACGAGCAGTGCGCCCGATGGCGCGGCGGCGACGGCATTCAGCGCCGCGTCCGCCTGGTCGCGAGGCCGCTCGCGGCGCGGCGCTGACTGGGGCGCAGCCGAGAGCGCCTGCGCAATCGCCTCGCGCCGCTCGTGCAGCCGTGCCTCCTCCGCCCAATTGCGCCGCTCGGCCAGTTGCTCCGTGGCGTCCTGCCGCATCCGATTGAGTTCGGAGACCGGCAGGAAGAGCCCGGGCGCGACACCGGCCGCGTCGAGCTCGCCGAGCACGAACGGCGACTCACCCAGCCGCCCGAACTGCTCGCGCAACTGCGCCACGTCCAGCGCGCGCTTCTCAGCCGGCGCGAGCGGCAGCTCGCTGCGCACCTCGACCTTCTCCCCCGCGGCCTCGAATATTGCCTTGAGCGCACCACCAGCCGCGCCGAAGCAGCGCACGGTCATTCCCACGCGTCGCCGCCGTCCCTGTCCGACGTTCTCGAATGTCTTGCGCGCCGACTCCAGCAGAGAGACCTGTGCGTTGCGTACGACCTTCCAGCCCGTGGGCACGTGCTTGCGCGCGGCGATCGCCTGCCGCCACACGCCGCCTCGATGCCAGATGGTGCGCACCGCCCCCGCCGAGAAGCCTACGGACTCCAGGTGCCCGCCCTCGGGCGGTTCGAACCCCAGTCCATCGCGCTCGGCGATCGGCGCGCGCACCTCGACGACGACCTCACCCTTTTCGAAGCCAACCACGGTGCCCAGCTCGAGCCCGCGGTTGTCCGGCTGCGTGCGCGTGATGTAATCGCGCCCCGCGCGCCCACCGTACATCCCGCCGGTGAATCCGCGCGAGAAGATCTGGACCAGCGGCTGCACTTCCTCGAACGTGGGCTCGGTGAACGTCCCGCGCTCGACACGCTGCAAGAACTCGCGATAGCCCTTGGTCACCGTGGCCACGAACTCAGGCTTCTTCTTCCGCCCTTCGATCTTGAGGCAGCCCACCCCCGCTTCGCCGATTTCCGCCAGGTGCTCCCAGGCCCCGAGGTCCTTGGCCGAGATGAGGTAGCCGCGGTCGATCTCGGCGCCGCTCGCGTGGTCGCGCAGCACGTAGTCCTTGCGGCAGGACTGCGCGCAGGACCCCCGATTGGCGCTGCGCTCGGAGATCATCCCCGACATATAGCATTGCCCACTGTACGAGATGCACAATGCGCCGTGCACAAAACTCTCGAGCCCGAGCCGCGGCACCGCCGCGCGAATCGCCCGAATGTCGTCGAGCGTGTTCTCGCGTGCCAACACCACGCGGTCAATGCCGAGCCGCTCCATCACCTGCGCGCCACTGACGTCGTGCACGGTGAGCTGCGTGGAGCCGTGAATCTCGAAGCCGGGATACACGCGCTGCATCAGGCGAATGGCGCCGATGTCCTGCACAATCGCCGCATCAATGCCGCGATCGATGCACTCGCCGAGGTACTCGAGCGCCTCCGCCATCTCGGCGGGCTTGATGAGGATGTTGAACGTGAGATAGATGCGCACGCCCCGTTCGTGCGCAATCAGGCAGGCCTGCTCGAGCTCGTCCATCGAGAGCTGCGCGCCGTCGTCGCGGGCGTTGAACTTGGACGCCCCCAGGTACACGGCGTTCGCGCCGTTGGCGACGGCCGCTCTGACAGCGTCGAGGGAGCCAGCGGGGGCGAGGAGTTCCATCACACCCGAAAGCTAAAGAACGAGGAGCGAAGCGCGAAATCTGAGGACGAAGCGCGCTACTGTGCTCCGGCGACCTCGCGCAGCTGGAGCAGGTGTCGTTCTTCGTGCCTGGCCACCATCAGAACCCACTGGAAACCGTCGAAGCGCCCGAAGTACGGATGCGGGTGCTCGATGAGGGCGAGCCGCGGGCCGGCGGCGTAGGCGGCGGCGAGCAGCTGGGCACGGCCATCGAGCCAGCGGCCGCGCTCGGCGGCGAGGTCCACCTCGGCCGGCGGGTTGAGGCCGTCGATCGCCTTCAGCTTCTGGGTGCGGTCGTGGAAGGGGAACTGATCGAGCAGCGAGAGGACGCGCTTGGAGCTCGGGCCGGGCGGGACCGTGGAGAACGGCGGGATCTCGGCGTCCTTGCGCTCGATCATTCGCGCGACGCCGCGCTCGACCTTGGCGACGTGCCAGATGATCTGGGCGGGGGTCCATTGCCCGGGTGGGGCAACGTGGAGCCGGTCAGCCGGCAGGGCGTCGAGGGCGGAGACGAACAGGTCGCGGACGCGACGCAGTTCGGTCTCGAGAATCTGGACCCGCGGATCGGAGCCTTGCATACCCAACAATCATAGGGGGGATGAGGGAGGCCACAAGGGTCGGCGAAACCGGCGGAGGGGGAGGAGCGTAGGGGCGAGCAAGGAGGCATTTATGCTCGGAACTGTGATTGCGCTGCTCGCGGCCTGGCTGGGGTATGGCACTGCTCGGCGATTTGTGCGGGAGCGGCTGCGCTATGTGGATGGGGCGCTGACCACGGGTGCGGCAATTGTCGCGGCGGTGGGGGCGACGGTCGTCGCTTGGCCGGTGGTCTGGCTGTTGCCGCTGGTGGGGCAAGGGACGGCGATTGCGTTCGGGCTGGCGGTGGGGCTTGGGACGAGGGCCGGGGCGCACGATGTGAAGTCTGGGTATACGCTGACGGATGGGCGTTGAGAC
>CAYPYY010000049.1:0-3510 GCA_964414995.1 uncultured Gemmatimonas sp. | reverse complement strand
CGATCCCGTCGGTGACCGCCGCCATCCCGGACTTCGGCAGCTCCTTCACCAGCTGCCCATTCGCGAGCAACCGGATTGCCGTCGCGGTGACTTCAATGCGCAGGGTGTTCTTCTGCTTGCCGTCCTCTCCCTGCTTCACGATCGCCGGGTGTTCCGTCCACGGCTGCACGTCGTGCGTCTCGGCGCCGGCCCGGTGGCGGACGAGGTACTTCCCGTCGCCGCGGATGACGAAATACATATAGCTCTGCGTGGGCTGATTGAGGTCCGCCCCTCCCCAGATCAGGCCGTAGGCCTCGGCGTGCGTCGGGGCCTTCATCTGCGTGAAGGTGACTTCGGCGGTGTAGTTGCCGCGGGCCGTATTGCGCGGGTTCCAGAAGATCGCGGCCGGGCCGGAGGTGACGTGCAGACCGGGTCCCATCGTGGCGAACGACAACTGCGCACGGTTCGCATTCGCGCGGTCGAGCCGGACCTCCCACCCTGCCGGTACCGGGGCCGCGCCCTGGTTGGCGGCAACGTCGGGGTCGCGCGGGTTCTGCGCATTGAGCGCGCCGGCCGTCAGCGCGAGTGCGGCCATCGTCATACGGAGCTGCTTCATCGGTCCTCCTCGGAGGGGCGACTGGGGTTGGACTTCACAAATCGGAGCAGAAACGCGGTGGCGACCAAACCGACTCCCGTCCACCGCAAGACATCGTTGCCGAACCGGATGCCGAGCAAGAACACCGTGATACCCGCGAACGCCAGCACCGCCTTGGCCACCTGCACCTGCATCACGGCAGGTCCGTGCGCTGCGTGCGCGGCAGCGAGAGAATGAAGTCTGCACCGAACGCCATTGATGCCGTCCGGAAGCCCGGCTCCACCGTTCCCGCCAGCACCCGTGCCGCCGCGGCCACCGCCGTCATTGCGGTGAGCGTATAGCCGTCCGGCGTCACAAGCAAGGAACGCACGGCGTTGCCCGCCGGGTCCCGCGCCTCTCCCCAGAGTCGGCTCTGCGCCCCCGCCCTGCGCTCGGCGCTCGGGCCCGGCGTGCGGGCGTTCACCCGCGCCTTGAGCAGGCGCTGCGCGAACGGCGTCCCCAGCAACGGTGTGAACGGCCGAATGAGGCGCAGCGTCCGGGCGGCGCGCCGCGGCATCGCCGTGAACACCTCGATGTTCGGAATGCCC
This sequence comes from uncultured Gemmatimonas sp., assembly GCA_964414995.1. Lineage (GTDB taxonomy): Bacteria > Gemmatimonadota > Gemmatimonadetes > Gemmatimonadales > Gemmatimonadaceae > Pseudogemmatithrix. Next base: position 2,349 of record CAYPYY010000049.1, on the reverse strand, counting down.
GTCGAGTGGAACGCGGTGGAGACGTCGCCCCAGGGAATCGTCACGCAGTGTCGGCGGCGATCGCCAAAATCAATGTCGCGCGCTTTGTACGCGTGCGGCACGCGTGTGATCTTGCCGTCGCGTCGCACGGCTCCGCCCTGCGCGATGCCTTCGACCATCGTGGTCGCCGTGCCCCGAGAGAGGCCACCGTCGCCCGTGAAGGCAAGGGTGAGTTCCGTCGCACTCGGCAGCCGTCGCTTGAGATGCGCCGCGAGGCAGTCGCTGGGCACCACATCGAAGCCCACGCCGGGCATCAGCACCACGCCGAGCGAGGCGGCCTTGGCGCCCGACATCGCACACTGCTCGAACACGGCGATCTCGCCCGTGATGTCGAGGTAGTGCACGCCGTTGCGCAGGCAGGCCGAGGTCATCGGGGGGCCGAGGCGCCAGAAGGGACCGGCGCAGTGGAGCACGACGCGCACGCCCTGCAGCGCCTCATCCAAGGCCTGCGCGTTGGAGAGGTGCACGGGGCGGGCTTCCAGCCCGTGCGCGGTGGCGAGTGCGCGCACCTCGTCGGCGTTGCGACCCGAGAGGATGGGCCGCATCCCGTGGGCCAGTGCTTCCTCGAGAATCAGGCGACCGGTGTAGCCGGTCACGCCGTAGATCAGGAGTGCCACGGGATGACGTACGGGCCGAGGTGAGGGCCGGGATTCTGCCAGGCCGCGCGGAGCGCGTGCGCGAGCAACGCACGCGTGTTCTCCGGATAGACAATCGCATCGATGTAGCCGCGGGCCCCGGCGTAGCGCGCATCGAGCTGATGCTCGTAGTCCTCGCGCATCTCGGCGATGGCGGCCTGCACGGCGGGGCTCGGATCCTTCCCCGACTTCTTCGCCGCTTCGAGCGCCGGCCCGTGCACCGCGGCCACGGCGGACTCGCCTTCCATCACCGCCATCCGCCCCGTGGGCCACGAGAGGATGAAGTCGGGATCGAAGCCCTGCCCGGCCATCGCGTAGTAGCCGGCGCCGCTGGCGTGATTCACCGTCAAGACCACCTTGGGCACCGTCGCCGTGGCCATCGCCTCCACCCAGCGCGCGCCGGCGCGGATGATGCCTTCGTGCTCGGCTTCCTTGCCGACCATAAAGCCCGACACGTCCTGCACGAACAAAAGCGGGATGCCCTGCCGATCGCAGCGATCAATGAAGAACGCGACCTTCTCCGCGCTCTCCGCGTAAATGATGCCTCCGAACCGCGGCTGCTCCCCCGCGCGACCCTTGATGAGCCCGCGCGCGTTGGCGATCACGCCCACCGGGATCCCGTGGATGCGTGCGTCGCCGCAGAGCATCTCCTTGGCCAACTGCGGCTGGAACTCATCGAGTGCGCCGTCGTCGAGCAGTGCGCGCAGCATCGCGTGCACGTCGTACGACATCCGATGGTCGGCGGGCAGAATGTCGTACAGCGACTCCGCCGGCGTGCCGGGCTTGGCCGCGGCGTTGAACGGGGCCGTGCGCGGCGGGGGCGCCAGCCGCGCCACCTGCGCGCGCACCATCTGCAGGCATTCGGCGTCGTTCTCCGCCGCGTAGTGCGCCACGCCGCTCACGGTGGTGTGCATCGTCGCACCGCCGAGTGTCTCGCCGTCCACGCTCTGGCCGGTGGCACCCTTCACGAGATTCGGCCCGCCGAGCCCCATAAACGACGTGCCCTTCACCATCAGGATCACGTCGCTGAGCGCGGGTAGGTACGCGCCGCCCGCGACGCACTGGCCCATCACCGCGGCGATCTGCGGGATGCGGAGGAAGCGCCGCATCAGCGAGTTGTAATAGAAGATGCGCGCCGCGCCGTACTGGCCCGGGAACACACCGCCCTGATACGGCAGGTTCACGCCGGCGGAGTCCACGAGGTAGATGATCGGGATGCGGCAGCGCATCGCGCATTCCTGCGCGCGCAGGATCTTCGGAATCGTCTCCGGCCACCAAGAGCCCGCCTTCACGGTGGCGTCGTTGGCGACCACCACGCACTCGCGGCCTTCGACGGTGATCAGCCCCGTGATGACGCCGGCGGCCGGCGCCTCGCCGTTGTACTGGTCGTGTGCGACGAGCAGGCCGAACTCGAGGAACGGCGAACCGGAGTCGCGCAGCTGCTCCACGCGCTCGCGGGCGGTGAGCTTGCCCTGCGCGTGCTGCTTGGCGATGCGGTCAGCGCCGCCGCCCTGACGCAGCGTGGCTTCGAGACTGCGGCAGGCATCGGCGAGTTCGCGCAGGCGCCCGGCGCCCTTGGCCGCGCTGGGCGCGGCGTCACGCGTGGCGCTCACGCGTCCTGCTGCTGCCGCGCCGCGAACCAGGTGCGGATGTACTCGACCAGCTCGCCCGTGGA
>CAYPYY010000048.1:0-20358 GCA_964414995.1 uncultured Gemmatimonas sp. | reverse complement strand
CTCGCGGCGCTGGCGGCGGCCACCGAGGGTTTCAGCGGTGCGGAGATCGAGCAGGTGGTGATCGGTGCACTGTACGCCGTGTTCGCGGACGCCGCCGCGCTCGACACGGCGCGGGTGCTGGCCGAGATCCGTGCGACGCGCCCGCTGTCGGGCACGATGCACGAGCGGATCGCGGAGTTGCGCGCCTGGGCGCGGGACCGGACGGTGCCGGCAGATTGACCGGCGTGGCTGGGACGCCGCCGAACCGCGCCTAGCTACCCACGGTGTCGCATCGTATCGTACTCGCATCGCCGCGCCTCACCGCGGCGCCCATCGACCTTGACCGGAGTCTCCTGTGATGCACTCGCGTCAGCTAGTCGCCCTCGCTGCGGCGCTCGTCCTCTCGACCGCGTGCCGTAGCGCCGCGTCCGTTACGCCCACGGGCACGCCGGCACCCGCCGCCGCCCCCGCCGCAATGGCCCAGCCCGCCGCACCCGCGCAGCAATACGATCCCTCGGGGCGTTGGAGCGTCGCCCTCACCGCACAGGGCCAGCCATTCGACTTCATTATGGAGCTCCGCCGCGGCGCCAATGGCGAGTTCGGCGGCACCGTGACCTCGCAGCAGTTCCCGCCGATGAACATCAACAAGGCCACGCTCAACGGGAACCAGATGCGCATCTTCATCACGGCGCCCACCGGTGACGAGGCGAGCTTCAACATCACCTTCACCGGCGACACCTTCTCCGGCGAGTGGTCAATGCCGGGCGACGGCTCGCGCGTCAGCGGCCGCCGGATCTAAGGCGCTACAGCTTCCCGGCGGAGGCCGCCTCCTCGATCGGCACGATCTCCTCGCCGGGGTTGATGAACAGGTCCTGCTCGACCGCGTGCTGCGTGTCGTGCAGGACCTTGTAGCGTCCGCCCAGCGCCATCAGCTCGCGGTGCGAGCCGCGCTCGACGATCTCGCCGTTCTCGAGTACGAGAATCTGCTCTGCCGAGCGAATCGTCGAGAGGCGGTGCGCGATGACGAACGTCGTGCGGCCCGCGCGTAGCTTGCGCAGGGCCTCGCGGATCTCGCGCTCGCTCTCGGAGTCCAGCGACGACGTCGCTTCGTCGAGGATCAGCACCTGTGGGTCGGCGAGGATGGCACGGGCAATCGCCACGCGCTGCCGCTGGCCGCCCGACAGCTTCACGCCACGCTCGCCGACGATCGTCTCGTAGCCGTCCGGAAAGCCGCGCACGAAGTCGTCGCAGTTCGCCACGCGGGCGGCGGCGATCACCTCGTCGCGTGAGGCGCCGGGCCGCGAGAACGCGATGTTCTCGGCGACGGTCCCATCGAACAGGAAGTTGTCCTGCAGCACCACGCCCAGGGTGGCGCGGTAGTCGCGCAGGCGCAGCGTCGTGAGGTCCTGCCCGCTGATGGTGATCCGGCCGCGCATCGGCCGGTTGAACGCCAGCACCAACGACATCAGCGTGCTCTTGCCCGAGCCGCTGGAGCCCACGAGCGCCGTCGTCGTGCCCGCCTTGGCCGTGAAGCTCACGCCCTTGAGCACGGGGATACCGGGGCGATACTCGAACCACACGTCCTCAAAGACCACGTCGCCGTTGGCCTGACGCAGCAGGTCGCGCGCGCGGTCGTCCTCGTCCTCGGTGGGCGTCTCGAAGATCTCGCGGATGCGGTCGAGCCCCGCGAAGGCCTCCGTGATCTGCGTACCGATGTTCGCCATCTGCACGACCGGGAAGCTCACGAGGCCGACGAAGAAGATGTAGCTGATGAGGTCGCCGAGCGTCATCGTGCCGCTGAGGACCGCGCGTCCACCGACGGTGAGAATCAGCACGCCCACCGCCCCGATGATGACCGTGGCCAGCGCACCCACCGCGCTCGTGCCCGTGATCGTGGATGCGATGTTGCGGAACAGCCGATGCGCCCCGCGCGTGAACACGATCTCCTCGCGCTTCTCGGCCGTGTAGACCTTCACCACGCGCGCGCCGCCCATCGCCTGACCCAGCCGCCCGCTCACCTCGGCCTGGATCTTGGAGCGCTCGCGGAAGATCGGGCGCAGCCGCACGAACGCGTAGGCCATCACGCCGCCGAACACGGCGATGAAGCCGATCGTCGCCAGCGTGAGGACCCAGTTGAGATAGAACAGGTAGCCCAGCGCGATGACCGCCGTCAGCAGGCCGCCGACCAACTGCACGATGCCCGTGCCAATCAGGTTGCGCACGCCCTCGGCGTCGTTCATCACCCGGTTGATCAGCACGCCGCTCTGCGTGGCGTCGAAGAAGCTCACCGGCAGGCGCAACACGCGCGCCTGCACGGCGCGCCGCAGTTCGGTGATGGCCCGCTGAGCCGCAATGGAGATGACCTGCGAGAGCGCGAACGAACTGCCCGCCTGCAGCACCGTCGCGGACACGGTGGCGATGGCGATCGGCGTCAGCAGCTCGAGGCGACCCTTGCCGAGCACCTCGTCCACGATCCACTTGACGCTGCCGGGCAGCACGAGTCCGGTGAGTCGGTTCACCAGCATCAGCACGAGGCCAATGGCCAGCGTGCGGCGGTGCTCCCACATCAGCTTGCGGGTCTCGGCCCACGCCGCGCGGTAGTTGGTCGGGCGCTTCTCGGGCTTGGCGGGGGCGGTCATTTCAACTCGGCTCGGGTTCGGAGCATCAATCCGGGGTCATCAGAGATGATTCCGGTGACGCCGGCCCGCCAGAGGCGCGTGGCGATGGCGACGTCGTTTACGGTCCAGACGTGGGTGGGGCCGCCGTGGTGTCGCATCTGGGCGGCAAACCCTTCGACGGGCAGCGGCAGGCCGTTGTAATAGCGGGGAATGCACAGCGCCTGGTACGCCACGCGGGACGGCGGTACGCGCAGCAGCGCGCCGGCGTACTGCCCGACGAGGGTGCGCACGCCAGGGCTCACCGGCGAGCCCAGCTGCTGAAACGGGATGAGCGCGGCGTCGAGAAAGCTGCCGACGAGCACACGACCGAGCGCGCCGAGGCGGGTGAGCACGTCGAGGGCGGGACGGGCGACCTCGACCGTCTTGAGCTCGAGGATGATGGGCAGCCCGGGCAGCGCGGCGAGGGCCTCCTCGAGCGTCGGGACGTAGATCCCGCGCCCGCGGAACGGAAACGTGCGGCCGCCATCAGGCGTGAAGCGCGCGCCCGCGTCCACGCGCGCGAGCTCGGCCGCGGTGCGCGCGCGCACGGGCCCGCTGGCATCGGTGGTGCGGTCAAGCGTCGGATCGTGCAGCACGACGGGCACGCCGTCGCGCGAGAGGTGCACATCGAACTCGATGGCGTCCACGCCGAGGTCCCGCGCCTGCGTCAGCGCGATCAGCGTGTTCTCGGGAGCATTCACGCGATCGCCTCGGTGGGCGATGACGCGGCGGCCGGAGGGCTCGAGCAGAAGCACGGTGGAAGATACACGAAGGGGGGTGGGCCTCGCGGCCCACCCCCCTTCGTCCTACCAAGAACGACGGCTTAGAACGTGTACGAAATGCGGGTCGTGGCGAACCGGCCCACCGGGGCGACGCCGATGAACGACGGCACCTGGTTGTCGAGGACGTTCTGCACGTTGATCGCCCAGCGGATCTTGTCCGGCGTCACCATCCACGAGAAGCCGAAGTCGAGGAACTGGTTGGCCGGCACGCGGGTGTAGAGGGCCGCGTTGCTGAAGTTGTTATAGACGCCCGAGTTCACGTCGAACGGATCCGCGTAGCGGTAGCGGAGCTCGGAGGTCATCCGGCGCGCCGTGTCGGTGCGACGCAGCGTGATCGTGCCGCGCTGCTTCGGCGTGTTGGCCGCGAGCGGGTTGGCCGCGCTGGCGCCCGGCGCATCGGTCCAGATGTTGCGATTGATCGTCGAGTACGTGGCCTCCAGCGTGTACATATCGCTGAAGATGTAGTCCACGGCGAGGTCGTAGCCGCGCACGTCCACCTGGCCGGCGGCGCGCTGGTAGGTGAACACGAAGAACGGCTGGTTCACGAGGTCCGTATTCGTGAAGTCGATCGCGCCCTGCGGGATCTGCGCCATAAAGCCGCCGATCGCCGGGGCCGCTGCCGCCGCCGTCGCGTTCGCGGTGGCCGCGTCCATTCCATAGTCAGACTGGAGGCGGGCCGCGATGTTCGCCTGCAGGTACGGCACCAGCGCCTGCGGCACGAACACGACGCCCGGGTTCACGATCTGCGTCGTCGGCTCGGCCGGGCGAATCTGCAGCCAGTAGTCGGCCGAGATGCGCAGGTTGTTGCCGATGATGCCCTTGTAGCCGATTTCCCAGGTGTTCGAGAAGTTCGCGCCCAGCGGACGGAGGTCCCGCACCAGCGACGCGTTGGTGATGGCGGCGCGGGTGTTCAGGTCAAGCATCACCGACGGGGCCTGCGCCGGCGTCGGCGCGAGACTGCGAACGATGGTGCCCACCGGACCGCCGAGCAGGTTGAGCAGCGCCGTCTTCTGCGCGGCGGTGAACGTCGTCGAGGTCGGCGTCGCCGTGACGATCGCGGTCAGCGAGTTGGCGAAGGCCGGATAGCCGGCCGAGGCCGCCGAGGCCACCGGCGCGCCGGCGCTCTGGAACGGTGAGCGCATACACAGGCCGCCGTTGAACGCCGCGTTACAGGTGCGATTGAACGTCCAGCCTTCCTTCGGCGGGTTGCCCATAATCTGCACCGGGATCAGCGCCGCGTTCGTGCCCGACCACTGGTCGAGGAAGAACGAGAACGAGGCCGGCGAGTTGAACGCGCGGTTGAACGTGAGGCGGAAGTTCTGCGTCGGCGAGGCCTTGTAGAGCAGCGCCGCACGCGGCGAGAACTGCTGGCCTTCGATGCGCGAGTTCTGGTCCACGCGGAAGGCGCCGAGGAAGTCGAGCTTCTCGGACAGCGGCTGCGTCACCTGCAGGTAGCCGCCAATCTCGGTGATCTCGTCATCGTTTTCGTTGCGCCCCATAATCGTCCCCTCGGTCTGAGGGTTCGTCATAATGAGGTCCACGCCGGCCGTCATCCGCGCACTGCCGAGCTGGAAGCCCTGCTGCACCTGGCCGACCATCACGGAGGAGTTGTCCACCACCGGGATGCCGGAGCGCAGGTAGTACGTGCCCTGGTCGTCGCCGGCGGCGTCGTTGCCGGCGTTCGACTGGTTGAAGAAGAACTGGGCGAAGAACTGCTTGTGGCGGAAGCGCTGCTGGAAGTTCGTGTAGCTCCAGTTCTGCACCTGCGCCGCGCCGAAGGTCGTCGTGATCTCGAGGGCGCTGCCGGCCATCGTGTAGCCGAACGTGGTGATGGCCTCGGTGTCCTGGTTCGGACGGTAGTCGAGACGGCCTTCGAAGCTGTACCGGTTGAGGGAGAAGTCACGGGTCACCGGGTCGCCGCGGCGCGAGGCCGGGACGCGCGGGTCGGTCGTGCTGTACGCGCCCGTGGTGCCGACGCCCGTCTCGGCCGGGTCGTTGTACTCGAAGTCGTCGGCGTTGAAGTACTCGCCCGACAGCTTGTAGCCGATCTGGCTGCCGATGGTCCCGGCGTGACGGCCGGCGACACGCAGCATCGAGCGCATTCCACCGTCCACCGTCAGGCTGGTGCCCTGCGAGTTGAACGGCGACTTGGTGATCACGTGCAGCACGCCGGCGCCGGAGTTCGGGCCGTAGAGTGCCGAGGCCGGACCCTGCAGGACCTCGATGCGCTCGATGTCCTCACCGGTGCCGGTGAACAGGAAGGGCACGTTGACGCGCAGCGACGGGACGCCGGCGAACCGGTAGTCCTGCAGCATCAGCATCGACGTCGAGAAGGCGTTGTTGAAGCCGCGCGAGACGATGTTCGCCTGCACGATGCCGCCGTTGGAGATCGAGAGGCCCGGCTGGCCCTTGAGGTGATCGGTCACCGTCGCCGCCGGACGCTCGGCGATGCGCTCGGAGCTCACCAACGAGATGGAGTTCGGCGACTCGAGGATCTTTTCTTCGCCGGCGCCGCGGGTACCGGTCGTCGTCACCGGGTTGAGCACCGAGGCGATCTGGCCGAGCGTGAAGTTCGCCGTCGCGGTCCCACCGGCGGTGACCGTTACCGTCTGCGACCGTGGACCGTAGCCGACGAGCGTCACGCGGACGGTGTACGTGCCCGCGGGAATGCTGCGCGCCGTGTACGAGCCGTCCTGGCCGGAGATCACGCGACTCACGGCCGCGGCAGCGGTACTGATCTCGACGTTCGCGCCCTGAAGCGGAGCGCCGCCGTCGCTGGAGGTGATGCGGCCCGAAACGGCTCCGGTCTGGGCGTCTGCGGCGCCCGCAGCCGCGAAGAAGCCGAGGACCGCGAGCCACCTGCTGACGTAACGAATTCGCATACGAGACATACCTCGAAGCGCGTGGATGATGTAGGACTCGGACGAGCCCCGGCCTGCCTCCCGGTGACGGAGGTCACCGAGTGCGAGGACGCTCAAACTTCCCCCTTCGGCACCCGTCCGTCAATGCTCTCCGCCAACGTCCCCCCTTCAATGATTGTGGGGGAGTCCCCCGAGGCCTACCGGATTCCGACCACCTTGTGGGTCTGGACCGAGAGCCGCCAGCGAGGGTGCGCGAGGCAGTAGGCGATTGCCGCCTGGGTGTTCTCGGCGAGCCGCGGACCGTCCATCGGCTGCAGGAAAAAATGGCGGAACTCGAGCGACTCGAACCGCTCCGGCCGCGCGAGTTCCTGCGGGAAGACCAGCTTGAGCTCATCGCCCGCCGTGGCGACCACCGCGGCGTCGGCCTTGGGGCTGACGCAGACCCAGTCGAGGCCGGGTGGAATTGGCTGTGTGCCATTGGTCTCGACGGCCACCTCGATCCCTCGCGCGTGGAGGGCGTCAATGGCGGCGGTGTCGAGTTGGAGGAGCGGCTCGCCACCGGTGCAGACCACGTACGGCGTGCCCCCCGCACCGGACGGCCACCGCGCCGCGACGGCGTCCGCGAGTGCTTCGGCCGTCGCGAACTTCCCGCCGTCGGGGCCGACGCCCACGAAGTCCGTGTCGCAGAACGTACACACCGCGCTCGCGCGGTCCTGTTCGCGGCCTGTCCAGAGGTTGCAGCCGGCAAAGCGACAAAACACGGCGGGGCGACCGGCGTGGGCGCCTTCGCCTTGGAGCGTGTAGAAAATTTCCTTGACCGTGTAGGGCACGAGGCGAGCAACGAGGCGCGAGGAGGGCACTGGGAAGGTAGCAAGATAGGACGGAAGACGCGGTTCTCCCGTGCCGTTGTTCTCTACCGGTTTCGGGTCGTCCGCGTTCGTGCTCCGCTGCTTCGCCTAGCTCCTCGCCGCTCTCGCCTCTGCGAATCCCTTCTGCCGAAGCGCGCAGGCGTCGCACTTGCCGCAGGGTTCTCCGTCCGGCGCCGGGTCGTAGCACGAGATCGTCATTTCGTAATCGACGCCCAGGGCGAGGCCGGTTCGGATGATCTCAGCCTTCGTCAGATTGATCAGCGGCGTCTGGATCCTCGTGCGAACCGTGCCCTCGACGCCGGCCTTCGTGGCGAGGTTCGCCATTCGCTCGAAGGCCTCGATGTACTCGGGGCGGCAGTCGGGGTAGCCGCTGTAGTCGAGCGCGTTCACACCGATGAAGATGTCGCTGGCACCGATCGTCTCGGCGAAGGCGAGGGCGATCGAGAGAAAGATCGTGTTGCGGGCCGGCACGTAGGTCACCGGAATGCCCGCGCCGAGTTCCTCGGCGGCGCGGTTCTTCGGCACCGCGATGTCTGCCGTGAGTGCCGAGCCGCCGAAGGGTCGCAGGTCGATCTCGGCGACCACGTGCCGAACGACCTTCCACTGCGCCGCGAGCGCGCGCGCGCGCTGGATCTCGAGGTCGTGGCGCTGGCCGTACCGGAAGCTCAGCGCGTGGACCGCATACCCGGCGTCGCTCGCCAGTGCGAGCACGGTCGTGGAATCGAGCCCGCCGCTGAGCAGTACGACGGCCGGTGTGCCCGGCGCGACGGGCGCGAGCCGCACCGGGGCGTCGGGGCTCATTCCGTCCTGAGGCTCGCGACGATGCCCTTGAGGTGCACCGAGCCTTGAAGCAGGGCATTGGCCGCGCTCGACATCTCCTCGCAGGCCGCGCTCTGTTCCTCGGTGGATGCGCTCACCTGCTGGGCGGCGGCGGCGTGGCCTTCCGCGGCGCGCGCCGCCGAGCCAATGCCCAGCGCGGCGGCGTTCACCGCCGTGACGTTGGCGTCGGCGGCCGCGCCGAGTCCGGACGCCGCGCCGCGGGTCTGCTCAGCGGCGGCAGTGATGGTCGTCAGCGCGCCATCGATGCCCTGCGACACCGCCTCGATCTCACCGACGCGCGCCGCACCCGTGGCCATCGCCTGCGTCGTGGTGTTCACACGGCGCGTGACGACCGCGGTGAGCTGGATGACGTCTTCGGCCGCCTGCTGCGCCTGATCGGCCAGCTTGCGCACTTCGTCGGCGACCACGGCAAAGCCGCGGCCGGCCGCACCCGCGCGCGCCGCCTCGATCGCCGCGTTGAGCGAGAGCAGGTTGGTCTGCTCGGCGATGCGGCTGACAATGCCGACGAAGCGATTGATGCTCTCGGCGGTCTGCGTGAGCTCGCGCACCTCGACGGCGGCGTGGTCCACCGCGCCGCGGATCTCGGCCAGCAGCTCGCGCGCCCGTGCGATCTCCGCCCGCTTCTCGCGCGCCTGGCGCTCGATCTCCTCGCTGAGCGCCGCGACGCGCTCCGCGCCCTCGCGCACTTCCTGCGCGCGCCCGCGCACGCCCTGCAGCGCGTCATCGGCCTCGCGCAGCGACGACACCTGCACCTCGGCGCCGGTCGTCACCTCCGACATCGCGCTGGCGGTCTGCGCGGCGGCCAGCGAAACCTGTTCCGCGGCCGACGTCAGTTGGTGCGCGGAGGTCGCGACTTCTTCCGACGTGGCCGTCGCGACAGTCGCGACGCGGGCGAGGTTCGCGGCGGACGAGTTCATCGCGTCGGCGAGCTCCTTGAACTCCCCGGGCAGATCCGTGTCAGTGCGGAACTCGAGGTGGCCGCGGCTCAGCGCCCGCGCGTGCGCGACCAAGATCTCCAGCGGACCCGAGATGCCACGCACGGTGGTCGTGACGATGCCGATGCCGATGAGGATGGCACCGATGATAACGGCGAGCAGGAATCGCTGCCGCCGCGCGGCGACGTCTTGGAGCGCGAGCGTGGCGCGGTCGAACTGCGCCGAGCGGAGTTCGGCGAGGCGCTCGATGTCGCGCGAGAGCTCGGCTTCGGCCGCGCGCACGCTCCCCGCGCGAGCCTCTGCTTCGGCGCGACGGCCAAGGTCGCGGAGCCGATGCGATGCCGCGAGCGCGGCCTCGATCCCCGACAGTCGTTCATCAATCGTCGCCACCAGCGCGACCTCCGACGACGTCAGGCCCTCGGCGGAATTGAGTGCGCGCTGTGCCTCGTGCGCCGCCCAGCCACTGTTGCGGAATGCCGCGAGATCCGTGGAGTCGCCACGGTCCATATAGCGCGCGGCCGCCGCGAACTCGAGCGCGACGTTCGTCGTGAGCGAGGCGCTCTGCGCCGTCTCGCGCCGCACGGACTCGAGCGTGCTGCCCATCTCCTCGCTGAGACCCGAAATGGCCGAGCGACCGACCGCGCCCGCGACCAAGAGAAGGAATACGATGAGCGACAGGCCGGCGATGAGCCGGCTGCGAATGGTGCCGAAGACGAAGTTCATCGCGCGTCCTCCGCGGGCACGAGCGCGCCGTTGCGCACGCGGGTCATCACGAACGATTTGCCGACCGGATCTCCCGAGGGCAGGAACGCGATTGCGCCCGTCACGCCGGGTACGGCCTGCGCTTCGGTTCGCGAGGCCAGCCAGTCGCGCAGGCGCGCACGGTCGGCGCCGACGGCGCGCAGGCCAGCGACCATCACGTGGACGGCGTCGTAGGCGAGCGCCGCGTTGCCATCGGGGTCCGCGTCGAATCGTGCACGGAACGCCGCCACGAACTTCTGCGCCTCGGGTCGAGGGTCGAGTGCGGTGAACGGGGCGCCGACCAACGCGCCCTCGGCCGCGGCGGCGTCGAAGACGATGCCGGTCCAGCCGTCGCCCCCGAGGAAGTCGGCTGCGAGGTTGGCCTGTCGTGCCGCGCGCAGCAGGGCCACGCCCGAGCGTTCGGTGCCTGCGACGAAGACGAGGTCCGGACGCGCCTGCGCGAACCACGCGGCGTACACGCTCGCGTCGGTGCCGTCGGCGTCAATGGGATCGAATCCGAGGATGGTGCCTTTGAATTCGCGACGGAAGGCGTCGGCGAGTCCGCGGCCGTACGCGTCGTTCTCGTACACGATCGCCGCGCGCGTCTTCCCGAGGCGCCCCGCGAAGCGCGCGAGATCCACGCCGTTGGCCGAGTCGCTGGAGATGACGCGAAACACCCAGGGCGAGATGCCGGTGATGGCCGCCGAACTCGCGGTGGTGGCGATGGCGGCGAGACTGCCGTCGTAGACTTTGGCCGCGGCGACCATCGCCCCGGAGGTCACGTGCCCGATCACGCCCGCGATGGACTCGTCGTCCACGAACTCCTGGGCGATGCTTGCCGCGGCAGAGCCGTCACCCTTGTCGTCGCGGAAGACGATCTCGATGGGATCGCCGTTCAGTCCGCCCGCAGCATTGAGTTCGGCGATGGCGAGCTCGGCGCCACGCTTGTTGGCGAGTCCGAATCCTTCCTCGAAGGGGCCCGCCATCCCGAGGCGGACACCACTGGTGTCGCCGCCGCAGGCGGCGAGGAGGAGGGAGGCAAGGAGGGCGGCGTGGGCGGTCCGGCTGGGGAGTCGAAGCATTCGGTCTGGTGCGGTGGCGTGAGGGGGGCTCCGTCGCTCCTACAATCCTAACACGAACCTGTTATCGGCCGCCGTCCCTCAGGCGCTGCAGCGCGGCGCGCACGGCGCGGCGCTCCGGCTCGATCGCCGCATCGCCATTGGCCGTGCGACGCAGGAACTCCTCGTACGCCGCGATCGCCTTCGCTCGCTCGCCGCGCTCCTCGTAGAGCCGCGCCCGACTGGCGAAGCTACGCGTGTAGATGGCGAAGCCGGGCTCGCCGAGTCCCTGGACCGCAAACCGCGCCGGGTCGAGCGCTTCGAGATACCGAAGCGCCCAGTCCGTGTTGCCCACGGCGGCGAGCACCTCGGCGCGCGCCACGGCGCGCATCCCCGCGTGCGAAAAGCGCGCGGTGCTCAGACTCTCGGGCGGCGTGAAGGTGGCTGCGATCGTGCGCGCCCGCGCCGTGTCACCGACCGCGAGAGCGGCGAGGGCGTCGAAGTCGGTCGTGGGCTGGTTGCCGCCGAGCAGCGCCCGGTAGGCGGCGGAGAAGGCGGTGTCGCGCGTGATATAGTAGGCCGCGTAAATCACCGAGCCCGCCGTCGCCGCAATCTGCTGCGCCATTCCCGGGCCCTGCTGCGTCATCCGCTGCGCGCCGGCGAGTAGCATCTGGCGCTGCGGCGGCGTGAGCGTCCCGGTGATCGCGCCCTTCAGCCCGGTCGCGTACCAACTCATCATCTGCTTGGTGGGCTGCCGCGTGAACGGGAAGGTCGGATCCACCGTGCTCATCAGCTCGACGAGGCGATCGACCTCGCCGGCGTTGCCCACGCCGGCCGCGGTCGCGAGCGCCATCGCAAAGCCGGTCACCCGTTCGTTCGACGCGGCCTGTCGCAGCGCGGCCACCGGCTCGTTCGTCACCGCGCGCATCCGGTCGAAGGCCTTGGGGTCGTCGGCCAGGAGGTAGTACGTCAACGATTGCAGTCGCACGCCCGAGGTCTGCAGGGAGGGGCGCTGTTGCGCGCGCTCGACCACGGCGATGGCCGAGTCGGGGAGGCCGGCCGTGACGAGCCCGTTGGCGAGCGAGAGGTGCGCCGCCGGCGCGTCGGTGTCGGTGCGCACCCAGCCGCGCGCCATCTCCAAACCGCGGCGCTCGGCATCGGCGCGCAGCGCAGCGACGCGCTGCGGACCGCCGAGCGTGGCGACGTGCTGCGGCGAGCGGAGGATCACCACCGAGTCCCCGAGAAGCACCGCGCCGCCCGACGGCGTGGCGAGCCCCTGGTACTGCTGCACCAGATGCATATACGCGAGATGGAAACTCGAGTCCACCTGGAGCGTGCGGTGGAACGCGCGCATCGAGCGCGTGAGACGTCGTTCGGTCAGCGGCAGCGAGTCGTTGTTGCGATTGTCGTGGAAGTACGCGTCGGCGAGTCCGTACCAGCCCTCGGCGACGAGGGAATCCGTGGCCAACAGCTGCTCGTAGATCTGCTGGGATTCGCGCAGGCGCTGCGTGCCTTCTTCGACCCCCGCGAGCACGCCCGAGAGCCCCTCGGCGAGTCCGAGGTGCCCGCGCACCAGCGCCTGCTGTCGCGCGGGCAGGCGGTCGGCGAGCTCCACCGCGCGGCGGGCACTGGCGACGTACTCAAGCCCGGCCCCGTCGCCCCAGCCCAAGGCCAGCGCGCGCTTGTGCCAGGCCAGCGCGAACGTCGAATCCGCGCGGATGGCCACCTGGAACGCCGAGTCGGCCTCGCGCAGTCGCCAGGTGTTCAGCAGGCGCACCCCGTCGAGATACGAGCGGTACGCCGTCAGCGACGTCGTCGTGGCGCGCGCCACATCCACGCTCGACGACGACTGGCCGCCCGCGACGTTGAGGAGGTACTGCGCGAGGTCGTCAAACAGGGGACGCGGGTCCGCGCCGATCGCGGTCGCGCGCGTGGCCGTGTTGATGTTGTCGCCGCTGCGGGCGTCGTAGAGGCGCGCGACGACGACGAGCGAGTCGCTGGTGGTCGAGATGAGGCCCATCACCACCGTGCCGGCGCCACCACGGCGCGCGATCTCCTGCGCGCGCTCGAGGTCCACGCGGCCCGACTCCACCCCGGCGTCGCGCACGAGTGTCAACGTGCGCTCGTACTCCACCACCGTGAGATCCGTCCACTGGCTCAGCGCCAGCGTCAGCATATTGACCGCGCCGTCGCGCAACCACTGCACCTCGGCGTTTCCGCTCTGGATCTCGAACGGAATCACTGCATAGGACTTTCGCGGGTCGCCCTTGTCCTTGCCGCCCGCGATGAACACCGTGAGCAGGGAGGCGGCGATGGCCACCGCCGGCCCGATGATCGCGGCCTGGTGGATGCGCGACTTGCCCTTGAGCGCCCGCGCCGCCGCAGTCTTCTGCGTGCCGCTGCCCGGCGTCGGCGTCCACGCCATCCCGATGACCTCGGCCATCTCGCGTCCGCTCGCCCAGCGCTCGTCGCGATTCTTGGCCAGCGCGCGGTCGATCGCGACAGCGGAGCCCTCGGGCACCCGGTCCGCCACGTCGGCGATTGGCTTCGGCGTCTCGGTGAGGTGCTTGACCAGCATCCCGGCGACGTTGCCGCTCTCGACGACCGGCTTGCCCGTGAACATCTCGTGGCCCACGAGCGCGAGTGCGTAGAGGTCGCTGCGGCCGTCGAGCGTCGTTTCGCCGGTGGCCTGCTCGGGGCTCATATAGCGCGGCGAGCCGAGGATCATCCCCGTGCCCGTGATGTTGCCGCCGCTCTCGAGGGCCCGCGCCACGCCGAAGTCGGTGAGCATCGCGCGCCCGGTCTCGCGGTCGAGCAGGATGTTCTCCGGCTTCACGTCGCGGTGCACGATGCCGTTCTGGTGCGCGTAGTCGAGCGCCAGCGCCAGCTCGTGGAGGATGCGCTCCGCGCGTACCGGCTCGACCTTGCCCTCGCGCGACAGCAGGTCGCGCAGGGACTCGCCCGGCACCAGTTCCATCACGAAGTACAGCAGGCCCTCGGCCTCGCCCGCGCTGTAGACCGCGACGATGTTCGGATGCCGCAACTTGGCCACGGTGCGCGCCTCGAGCAGGAAGCGCTCCTTCAACTGCGGATTCGTGGCGACGTCGCCGCTGATGACCTTGATGGCGACCGCACGGTGCAGCGTCAGGTCCGTGGCCCGATACACGCTCCCCATTCCGCCCTGCCCGAGCAGCGACTCGATGGCGTACTGCGCGCCGAGGCGCGCTTCGAGCGCGGAGCGGAGGGCGTCGGTCATCCGGTGGACTTCCCGCGCGCGTGGCGCGCCGCTGGCTGTTGCTGCGTCAGGCAGTGCAGGGTGCCGAGGCCCCAGACCAGGTCCACGGCGTGGATGCCCACAATCTGGCGCTGGGGCAGCAACTCGGCGAGCGTGTTCAGCGCAATCCGGTCGTTCGGGTCGTTGAACGTGGGGACGAGCACCACGCCATTGGCGATGTAGAAGTTCGCGTAGCTGGCCGGCAGACGCGCGCCGTCCATCACCACGGCGCGGGGATACGGCAGCGTCACCACGCGGATCTCGTTGCCCTCGGCGTCGGTCGCGCCGCGCAGCCGCTCGAGGTTGTCGGCGGAGCGCGCGTGGTTCTCGTCCGCCGGATCCTCCTCGTGCGCGAGCACCAGCACGCCCGGCGCGACGAAGCGGGCGATGTCGTCTACGTGCCCGTGCGTGTCGTCGCCGACGCAGCCCTCGCCGAGCCAGATCGTCTTCGTGATGCCCAGCGTCTCGGCAAACAGCCGCTCGTAGTCGGCGCGGGTGAAGCCCGGATTGCGCACCTGCACGTCGGAGAGCAGCCACTCCTCGGTGACGAGCATCGTGCCGCGGCCATCGGTCTCGATGCCGCCGCCCTCGAGGATCACGCGCCCCGTGCCGTCGTGTCGCTGCGGCTCGCTGCGGCTGAGGCCCGTGTGTGACTCGACGAAGGCGCCGATGCGGCTGTCGCGCGCGTAGTTGTCATACTTGGCCCAGGCATTGAAGCCCCAGTTCACGAGCTGCACGTGGCCGTCGGCGTCGTGCACCATCGTGGGCGCGGAGTCGCGCAGCCACACGCGATCCGTCGGGCAGAGGTGCAGGTGGATGCGCCCCTGCTTCACCTCGTGCATCCGCAGGCAGTGCCAGGCCTCTTCCTCGGTCTTCTCGTCGTGCACGAGGATGTGCACACGCTCGTGCTCGGCGAGCGCGCGCGCGATCTCGGCGTAGACCCAGGGAATTGGGCCGAACTTGCCCGGCCAGTCCGGTTCGTGATGCGGCCAGGCGATCCAGGTGGCGTCGTGACGCTCCCACTCGGCGGGCCAGCGCAGGCCGCGCGGCGCCGCGCCCTTCCTCACCGCGCTCATCGCGCGCGCCTCAGTGTCCGATCCAACGCGAGAGGATCGGCTCGTAGGCGTCGATCCGCCGGTCGCGCAGGAAGGGCCAGTTGCGCCGCGTGTACTCGATGAGGTTCGGATCGCATTGCGCGATCAACGTCGTCTCGCCCGTCTTGGCCTCGGCCAAGTAGCGTCCGTAGGGGTCCACGATGAAGCTGTGGCCGAAGAACTCGATGCCGTCCGTGCCCGCCTCGGGCTCGAGGCCCACGCGGTTCGGTGCGGCAACGAACACGCCGTTGGCGATCGCGTGCGCGCGTTGTGCCGTGCGCCAGGCGTCCACCTGCGCCGCACCCCACTCGGCCTTCTCCGCCGGGTGCCAGCCGATGGCGGTCGGATAGAACAGGATGTCCGCACCCAGCAGCGACGTGATGCGCGCGCCCTCGGGATACCACTGATCCCAGCAGATCAGCACGCCGATCGTCGCGTACCGCGTCTTCCACACCATAAAGCCGCCGGCTTCGGCGGCAGGACCGCGCATCCCCGCCGGCTGCACGGGGGCATCGCTG
Organism: uncultured Gemmatimonas sp.; assembly: GCA_964414995.1. GTDB lineage: Bacteria > Gemmatimonadota > Gemmatimonadetes > Gemmatimonadales > Gemmatimonadaceae > Pseudogemmatithrix. The sequence goes on along the minus strand of CAYPYY010000048.1, from coordinate 4,750 downwards.
TCGCCGGGCGCGAAGTAGTACTTCTCCTCGAACATCGGGTCGTGCGGGATGTGCATCTTGCGATACACGCCCAGCGCCGTGCCGTCGGCGTCGATCACCACCGCGCTGTTGCGATACACACCCGGCGCCTGCTTCTCGTAGATCGGCACGACGAGCACGACCGCGAGCTCCTTGGCCACGGCCGCGAGCGCCGTCACGGTGGGCCCGGGCACCGGCTCCGCGAGATCGAACCGCGACGCATCGAGCTTCTTGCAGAAGTACGGCGCGTTGAAGAGTTCCTTCAGGCAGATGACCTGCGCGCCCTTGGCCGCCGCGTCGCGAATGCGCGTGATGGTGGCGGCGAGGGTGGCCTCGGTGGTGGCGAGCACACCGTCCTGGATGACGGCGACGGTGAACGGGGCGCGGGCTGCTGGCATAGGAGCGGAATTTCGCCCCGTTACGCGCGCACCGCTACCACGATATCCATCACGTTCGTGCCCGTGTCGCGCGGCGGAAGGATGGCGTCGGCGACGGCGAGCGCGCCGTACGCGTCACAGCGTCGCAGGGCGCGCGCCGGATCGCCGCCGCGCGCCGCACTGCGCGCCCACGTGTCGCCCGTGACGGCGGCGCCGGACGCGGGCGCCGGCCCATCGCGGCCGTCGCTGCCCACGGCGACGAGCGCGGCATCGTGCACGCCGAGATCGTGCAGCGTTTCCGCGGCGGCCAGCGCCAGCTGTTGGCAGCGGCCCCCGAGCCCGTGCGCTTCGGGAAGGCGCACCGTGGTCTCACCGCCCCAGATGAGGCAGGTGCCGCGCACCGCGCGGGCGAGGGTGTAGGCCAGCACGCGGCCCGCGGCAGCGGCATCGCCGGTAAGGCTCGTGCGCGAGAGCAATACGGGCGCATACCCGCGGCGATGCGCTTCCGCCGCCGCACCCTCGAGCGCGGCGGAGTTGCCGAGCACGAACGGTTCCTCGACGCGGGCGAAGGCGGGGTCGCCGGCCTTCGGAGTCTCGGGAGTCGCCCCCGCGCGCATCGCGCCGAGCGTGGACGCCACCGAGAGCGGGACGCGCACCGCGACGCCGGCGTCGCGGAGGATGCGCTCGACGTGCCAGGCGGAGAGCGGATCCGGCGAAACGGGGCCGGACCCGATCATCGCCGGATCCTCGTTCGGCACATCCGCGAGCAGAATCGGGATGATGCGCGCGCACTCGAGCGCGGCCGCGAGGCGCCCCGCGCCCCAGCGCGAGAAGCGCTTGCGGACCGCGTTGATGCGCCCGATCGGCACGCCCGCGCCGAGCAGCACGGCGTGGAGCGCGGCGAGGTCGCTCTCGCGCACGCCCGCGATCGGTGCCCCGATCAGGCTCGACGTGCCCCCGGAGAGGAGCACCAGGACCACATCATCGCGACCGACGCGCTCGGCGAGCGAGCCCAGCCGCTCGGCGGCGTCGCGCGAGCGCGGGCCCGGCACCGGATGGTCGCCCACGACGACTTCGAGCAGCGGGTCCAGCGCGCGCGCCGGTGCAGACGCGCCCACGACCAATCCGCCGGCGACGTGCAAGCCGGTGGCGCGACAATGCAACAAGGCCGCTTCCGCCATCGCGGGAGCGGCCTTGCCGAGTGCGACGATCCAGTGCGGACGATCGCGCCCGAGTTCCAACGCAACCTCGCGTGCCGCGAGCCCCTCGCGCACGGCCTGCGCTGGATCAGCGGCCGCGAGTGCGGCGTCGAGGCAAGCCTGCAGATCCTGCGCGACCGACTGCGGTTGGCCCATCAGCCCCCTGCGGCTCGCTTCACCGCATCACCAAGTTCGACATAGGCATCGGCCGAGAGTTCTCGGAACGGCCGCATAATGTGCTGGATCTTGCCGTCCGGTCCGATCACGAACACGACCCGACGATTCATATTGAGCGTCGGCGCCTTCACATCGTAGAGTCGACCCACGACTGCGTCGCGGTCGCTGAGGAAGGTGACGGGGAACTGCTTCTCCTCCGCCCAGCTGGCGAGCGTCGGGACGTCGTCGGTGCTGATGGCCAGCACCCGCACCCCTTCGCCGTTCTTGAAGATCGTGGCGTACTGATCACGGTACGCCTCCATTTGGGCCGTTCAGCCACCGGTCCTCGCCTTCGGGAAGAAGGCGATGACGACAGTTTGACCGCGGAGGTCCGCGAGTCTGACGGGGGTTTGACTCGGCCCCGTTCTCGTTGCCGCTGGAAGCTCGAAGTCCGGCGCCATATCGCCGACCTTCGGGCCCGCCGGCGGGGCGGGTGTGTCCTGCGCCGCCACGGGCGCGGCGAGTGCCAGCGCGACGACGGCGGTGAGGAGCCTGAGGGAGTTGGTCATACCAATAGGATAGCCACTCGCAAAACCCGCCGCCAATGACCCTTCGAGACGAATACATCGGCGCCCACGCGGTCCCGCTCTCCGAGGAGCTGGTGACCCTGTTCAGCGCGCTGGGCTTCGCGGTCGTGATTCGCGACCCGACAACGGCGGAGATCCTCGCGTCGAGTACGCACGCTGAGGTGGCGCACCTGGCCGCACAGCCGGGCGCGGTGCGCATCGCGGCCGCGCGGATTGCGGGCGCGACCGTGCGAGTCGAACTCCTGCGGGTGTCTGCGTCCAGCACGCCCGGCGCGCCGCGGCTCACGCCGCGCCAGGCGGCCGTGGCCGCATTGCTGGCGACGAACCTGCAGAACGCCGAGATGGGGGCGCGGCTCGGCATCTCGACGCATACCGTGCGCCGCCACCTCGAGGCCATCTATCGCCGGCTCGGCGTGCGCACGCGGTCCGCGGCGGTGGCGGCCCTACGGCGCGCGGCGCGCGCAACACCGGAGCGCGCCGATGCCGAATAGCGCGAGCCTGTCGCCGGTTGCGCACGAGATCGCCGCGCTGCTCGAGCGACTCGAGATTCCGGCGCTGGTGCGGGACGCGCAGGGCGGCACGGTCGCCGTCACGGACGGTGGGGACGCCGCGCTGCTGCGGCGTGGCGGCAGCGACGTGCGGGAGGTGACGGTGCGCATCGCCGGCGAATCGCTGGCCGTGGTGATGGACGCGCGCGAGCCGGTGGCGCCAGCGGCCCTGACTGCGCGCCAGCGAACCATCGCGGAGCTGCTCGCCCTTGGCCTACGGAACCGCGAGATCGCCGAGCGGCTTGCCATCAGCGAGCACACCGTGCGGCGACACGTCGAGAGCGTCCTGAGCCGACTGCGCGTGCACTCGCGGGCCCAGGCGGCGCGGGCGCTGGGGGCTAGCCCGGCTGCGGCGCGTCGAGCACCCGAAGCGCGCCCCGCAGGACCCCCACCTCAAGCCGCGTCGTAGCCGACTCGTGTAGGTCGCCGTCGAGCTCGAACCACGGGCGTGACGTGAACTCCAGTGCGAAGCGATCGCCGGCGGTGTGACGGACCATCCGGTGCCGCAGGTGCGTGCCGCGCAGGGCACTGATGAGGAGCGGGATGCGCGCCGCCCGCGACGACTCGGTGAAGACGATGGCGTGGATCAAGCCGTCGTCAATGCGTGCGCCCGGCGCGATCGGAAACGTGCCGCCGAACTCCTTGCCGTTCGCGAAGACGAGCATCAGGCGCCGCCGCGTGCGCGCGGGATCCTCGCCGTCGACGCCTTCGATCCGCGCGTCGAGCCCCTCGTAGCGAAAGAGTTGGCTGAGTGCGCCCGCGACGTACACGGCCGGGCCCCGCAGGTTGGGATACCGGGCCGCGGCCTGCGAGACCACGACATCGAATCCGAAGCCGGCGACGTTCGTGAAGAGGTGATCGCCCAGGCGCCCGAGGTCCACGCGCCGCTCCTCGCCGCCCGTCGCGATGAGCTGCGCCATCGCCTCGAAGTCGCGGAAGGGGGCGCGGAAGTTCTTGGCGAAGTCGTTGCCGGTGCCGGCGGCGACCAGCGCCATTCGCGCCGGAGACCCCGCGCGCGCCAACGCGACGGCGCACTTGCTCCAGGTCCCGTCGCCGCCGGCGACGACGATGGTCTCGATGCCGTCGGCGATCGCCTCGTGCACCAGGCGGGTCTCGTCACCGGCGAAGGCCGTGCCGCGCACGTCGGTGATGCCGTGCCTCGCGAAGGCGGCGACGAGGCGTTCGTGCACGAGGGCGCCGCGGCCGCGGCCGGAGGCGGGGTTCCAGATGAGGCGGGTGCGCGGCTGGGGCATTGAACTGCAGTCGTGAGTTGTGAGTCGGCAGTCGTGAGAATCAGGTCACCGTCGGGCCAGGCATCTCAACACTCACCACTCAGAACTCACGACGTCAGTTGAGCGGCTGCACGCTCACCCCGCCAACTGCCGCAGCACATAGTGCAGGATCCCGCCGTGCCGGTAGTAGTTCATCTCCTCCGGCGTATCAATTCGGCTGCGGACCTGGAAGCGCTTGTCGCCCGCGAGCACCGTCAGCGCCGCCCGCGGCGCCATCGTGTCGCTCATCCCCTCGATCGTGATCTCCTCGAAGCCCGTGAGGCCCAGCGACTGCCGCGTCTCGCCATTCACGAATTCGAGCGGGATCACTCCCATCCCGACCAGGTTCGACCGGTGAATGCGCTCGAAGCTCTCGGCGATCACCGCGCGCACGCCCAGCAGCGCGGTGCCCTTGGCGGCCCAGTCGCGCGAGGAACCCGTGCCGTACTCCTTGCCGGCGATGATCACCAGCGGCGTGCCGGCGGCCTGGTAGGCCATCGACGCGTCATAGAAGCTCGTCGGCTCGGCGTCCGGCGCGGTGCGCGTCCACCAGCCTTCCATTCCCGGCGTGAGATCGTTCTTGAGGCGGATGTT
>CAYPYY010000047.1:0-20744 GCA_964414995.1 uncultured Gemmatimonas sp. | reverse complement strand
GCGCCACGTTGACATCGTGGAGGTCACAAGTTCGAGTCTTGTACCGCCCATCGCCTCACGGGGTAACTCTCGTGAGGCGTTTGTTCTCCCGCAGTCCCTCCGGCACCGCTGCCGGAGCTTCCCCTAGCTCTCCACGACCGATGCTTGCACTGCTCCGTCGTCCCGCACTCGCCGCGGTGCTCGCGGCCCTCACGCCGGCGCTCGCCGCCGCGCAGGCCGCCCCCGAGTGCCCCGTCGACCTCTACCAGCCGTCCCAGCTCGCCCAGGCCAGCGTGTTCATCCAGCGCGCCGCCGGCGCGCCCGAGGGCGAGGCGGGCGCCAAGGCGCTCCGCGATGCCGCCAACTTCCTGCGCGATGAACGTCGCTTCGCGACCAATCCGGTTGGCCTCGCCTTCGCCAAGGCGCAGATCTTCGTGCTCTGGATGCACCAGGAGACGCCCCCGACCGAGATGACCCAGCAGGAGCTCAACATCGGCCGCGACCGCGTCGCCAAGATCGCGCTCATTCCGGCGGCCGATTCGTTGCTGACGATCGTGGAGACGGCGCACCCCGGCTGCGCGACCGAGATCGACCGTTGGCGCCAGTCGCGTCCGTGGAGCACGCGCATCCAGGCCGCCTACCGCTTGATCGGCGAGAACAAGGTGGACTCCGCCGAGGCGATGGCGAAGGAAGCCTACGTCCTCGACCGCCGCTCGCCGTTCATCTACAACGCGTTCGCGCAGATCGCGAAGGCGCGCCAGAACTACGACGAGATGTTCCGCCAACTGGACCGGGCCATCGAGCTCGCGTCCAAGGACACGGCGCTGGTCGAAACGTCGATGCAGCTGCGCACGCAGTACGCGAGCACGATGCAGGAGCGCGCGATGCAGGAGACGGACGTGGCCAAGCGCAACGAGATGCTGGGTCGTGCAGCCCGCCTCTACCTCGCCGTGGGCGCCGCGAATCCCGCCAGCACGGACGGCCCCGCGTACTACTCGGCCGCGCTCGACATCGCGATGCTCACGCAGGACCAGACCCTGATCGGCGAGATCATCAACCCGCTGATCGAGGATCCGACGCCGTACCCGGACCTCACGCTGCTGCTCGGCGCCGAGACGATGCGGATGGTGAACAAGCAGGAGCAGGCGATGGCGCTGTATCGGGGCGCGCTCTCGAAGAACCCGAACATCCGGGACGCGAACTTCTTCCTCACGTATATGCTGCTCGAGGCCAAGAAGCCGACGGAGACGACGGAGCTGCTCGACCGCCTGATGCAGCTGGACCCGGGGAATCCGGACAACATTATGATGCGCGCGATGGCGGTGCGTGCGGTGGCCGAGGCGGAGCGCGACACGCGGAAGCGGGCCGACCTGATCCGTCAGGTGAACGCACTGACGGCGCAGGAATCGTCGATGCCGCAGCGTGTGCAGGTGACGCGGTTCGAGCGCCGGGCCGAAGGCGCGGTGTGGAGCGGGTCGGTGGAGAACCGGTCGAATGCGGCCAAGACGTACACGATCGAGGTACAGTTCCTCGACATCGAAGGCAACACGGTGGACACGAAGACCGTGACCACTGGCTCGGCTCCGGCCAACCAGTCGGTAAACTTTGAGGTGACGGCGACAGGAGCAGGGATCGCCGCGTGGAAGTACGTGCTGAAGTGAGCGCGTTGACTGACCCCCGCCGGTGCAATATCTTTTGGATTCCCTTGGAATCGCAGGATGCACCGGCGGGATCAGGGGTTGGTAGGCGCTCGTAGCTCAATTGGATAGAGCATCTGACTACGGATCAGAAGGTTGGGAGTTCGAGTCTCTCCGGGCGCATTTGGTTCTCTGCAGGGTCCTCAACTGCAGATGTAAGATGTAAGGTGTGAGATGTAAGACTTTACCAGGATCGGGGCGTAGCTTAGCCCGGTAGAGCGCCTGCTTCGGGAGCAGGAGGTCGGAGGTTCAAATCCTCTCGCCCCGACTGAGTTGGTAGATGGCCCCGCGTCGCCTCGGCAATTGCGGGGCCATTTCGTTGCGCTATGGGTCGAGGCCCACGCGCGAACCCGTGAACGCCTTTCCCTGCGCCTGCTGCAGCGCCGCCTCCTCGCGCGCCACGGCGGCCAGGCGCGCGCCGACGAAGCGTTGCACGAGCGCGCTGTTCATCACGGTGCGCAGGAACGAGGCTACGCCGACCGACCGCGGCACGAACACGCGGCGCGGGCGCGTGGCACAGGCGTCGGCGAAGGCGCGCGCGCAGGCGTCGAGCGGCGTGACGCGGCCGAACGCGCCCGGCAGGCGCGAGAGCGTGCGGCGGAATGCCGAGGGATCACCGTGCACGTCGCGCACGAGATCGGTGTCAATCCACGTCATATGCGCGCAGCCGACGCCGACGCCGTGGGGCAGCAGCTCGAGCCGCAGCACGTTCGCGAAGTGCTCGACGCCGGCCTTCGAGGCGGCGTAGGGTGCCATTCCGGGGAGCGCGCTGAAGGCCGCCGCCGACGAGACGATGAGGACATAGCCGCGCGACGTCACGACGTGCGGCAGCGTTGCCTTCACCGTGCGGAGGACGCCCGTGAGATTCACGTCGATGACGCGCGCCATCGCGTTGACGTCGGCGACCTCCACATTGCCGCGCGTGGAGATTCCGGCGTTGGCGATCACGATGTCGATTCGGCCGAACTGCGCGAGCGTTGTCGCGACCGCCGCTTCGAGCGCCTGTTGGTCGGTCACGTCGGCGGCGGCCCAGAGGGCGCTGGTTCCCAACTCGGTTGCGAGCGCCGCGAGGCGGTCGGGCTCGAGGCCCACGAGCGCGACGCGGACACCCCGCGCGACGAGCAGCCGGGCGGTCGCGGCGCCGATGCCGCGCGCGGCACCGGTGATCAGCGCAACGCGACCGCCGAGATCAGCAGTCATCGTACCGCAGGCGGGTTAGGGTTGCGCGAGCACCTTGCCAGTCTCGTCGAGCGTGATGACCTCATCGCGGCTCACGCGCACGCTCGTCGTGGTCTTCCGGCCCAGCACCTCCCACGTGACTTCCACGGCTCCGGTGACCGGCAGGTCACAGAGCACCCAGTCCCCGTTGCGGCTGGTGAGGGTCTCGCGGACCTCGTCGCGCCAGAGCGGCACTTCGCCGCCGACATCGAGCTGCGTACGCCAGGACGCACGAACGGTCGCGGCGTTGACGGGCCGGCCTTCGTACGTGAGGCGTCCGCGCGCCGCGCCAATGCGGCCGTTGAACACGCGCTCCGCGCAGGCGGTGCGAATTGGACCCTCGATGGTCGCGTCGGCCATCGCATCGTTGACGTAGATGCGCCGCGTGCCCTCGAGCAGCGCGGTGGTCCTCCAGGCGAGGACTTCGATGCCCATCACCTCCGGCTGCATCACGCGCGCCTGATTCTGCGAGCGGAAGGTCTCGAGTTCGATGTAGCCCACCTGTGGGAAGCGGATGTACCAGTCCGCGGCGATCCACGAGCCGCCGGCGGCCCGCGCGAAGGTCAGGCGTCCGCCGCCGCCGCGGTTGCTCTCGTCGGCCGTGAGGCCGACGTAGCTGAACTCGATCTTCGAGGGCTCGAGCGTGGCGCGGGTGAAGTGGATCTCGCCGTTGATGTCCACGGTTTCGCGACGGCGATTCTTGGGCTCGAACGAGACGATGAACGACTGTGCGTTGCCCTCGCGCGCGGTGAAGCAGTAGTTCTCGGCGAACCACGGCGAGGTGAGGATCGTGTAGTCGATGCCGCGGAACATCCGGTCCTGCCCGGCGCGCACGACGTACCCGGAGCGCTGGATCTCGTTGAGGAACGACGTACCAAATGCCGCCAGCGGATTGCCCGCGCGGCGCACGATGGCAAATCGTGAGGTGTCGCGGCCATTGCCAGCAAGGCGGTGGTCCGTGGAGGCCCAGCGGGCGCTGACGCCCTGCCGTGCGGCAAAGAGCTGCGCCGCGGAGACGGTCTTGCGTAGTTCGCCGAGGAGCACGTCCACGTACTCGCGGCCGGCGGCGCTGGGGCCGCAGGTTGTCGGCGGGGTGTCGCCGCGCCGCGGGAGAGTGAGGACCGTGGCGCCCGCGTTGGCCTCCACCGTGACGGCCTCCCCGGCTGCGATGTTCTTCTCGACGACGAGCGACGGCACGAAGCCGACGCGTTCCAACTCGACGCGGTAGAAGCCCGGCCGCGGGAGCGGCACGGCGAAGCGACCTTCGTCGCTTGTCACTGCGCGCGCCACCTCGGCACCACCGGAATCGCGTGCGACGATGAGAACGCCCCCTCCGCCCGGGGCGCCACCGGGCAGCTTGACCTGCCCGGAGACGCGCTGGGCGGCGACTGCCACAGGGACGCAGGCCAGCAGCGCCACCGCCGCCGGCAGGAGAAGTCTCAGCGAACGCGCGCGACGCACGATCATCTACGGCCTCCGGCCTGGAAGGTCATCTTTCCGTCCACCCATTCGAACTTCAACCCCGCAGCCGACTCGATGGCCGAAATGGCGCTCTGCGAAGATTCGAGGGGCACGTCAATCGTGACGGCGGTCTCGAGCTTGGTGGAGTCGCGGACGCTGATGTCCATCCCGTACCAGCGGAAGAGGCTCTGCACGGCCTGCTGCAGCGGCACGGCGTTGAGCACGAGGCGCGATCCGGTCCAGGAGAACTCCTGGGCGACCAGTTCCGCCGACGGCACGCTGGTGGTCCCGTCGCGATTCACCTGGAGTGCCGTACCCGAGGCGACGGCGACTTCCTTGCCCGCCACGCGCACGGTGAGGTCACCGGAGTCGGCGCGCACCATCCGCGCGGTCTCGTCGGCATAGTCGCGCACCGTGAACGCACCGCCGGTCGCGTAGACCGAGATCTCCCCGAGGCGAGCCTCAAACGGCTGGCTGTTGCCCGCGGCGACGCGGAAGGCCGCGGTTCCGGAGACGCTGAGCGTGCGGTAGTCGCCACCGAACCCGTCGACAATGATGAGGCGCGTCTCGGGACCCAGGCGCGCGGTGCTCTCGTCGCTCAGGGTCACGGAGCCGAGCTGCCCGGCGCGCGTATCCACGGTCTGCGCCTCGGCGGAGCCGAGCATCTGGCTGATGACCTCGTTGCGGCTGCGCTTGGAGAACCAACTGGCGCCCGCCAGCGTGATGAGCGCGGCGACGACGATGATGATGGCGGGCGTCTTCCAGTTCCCGCGTTCCGTGACGGTGCCGATGTGCTCCGCGACGTTATGCGAGCTCTGCTCGCGACGGCGCTTGGCGGCCGTCGCCGCATCGACCTGCGGCTTGTGCAGCTCGGCGGCGATCTCGTTCCAGATACCGTCCACGGTGGGTGCGGCGTGTTCCTTCGCCTGCACGCCCTCGTGCTTCTCGAAGCGGTGCACAGCGGCCATCCTGGCGCGGACGGCGCGCGCACGATGCCGCAGCTCCTCGTTGAAGAAGGCCTCGACCTCGGCGCTGGTGTGGAAGCCATCGCGCTCATCCCAGAACTCGCGCACGGTGGCGACGATGAGCTTGGGCGCGGCCGCGTCCTCGCCCTTCAGGCGTATCTTGGCGTTCTCGAGGATCCAGCTGAAGTTGGCGCGGAAGATCTGCTCGAGGGCCTGTTCGCTGCCGGCGTTGAGCGACTGCAGCGTTGCCGCGTCGATCGCCGTGAAGTTGGACGACATTTCGTGCGTTCCTCGGAGGGGCGGGGAGAGCGGGGGCGCGGAGCGCCGTGGGGTGGGATTCCGCAACTATACCACCTGACGCGGAGGTACGCACCTTCGTTTACGCCGCGGTCGCGACCTACCCGGCGCGCAGGGTGCCGAGTATCTTTCGGGCTTCGCGCGAGTAGCTCAGCTGGATAGAGCGTCGGCCTCCGGAGCCGAAGGTCGTGGGTTCGAATCCCGCCTCGCGCATCCCCTCCCCACCGGTTGCGCCCCCTCCCCTCCCGCCCCCCTGTGCGCGGGCCCGGCGACGACCTGCAATCCACTCCCCTTCTCCCCGTGGACATCTCCTCTCTCCGCCGGCTGTCGGTGGCCGAGCTGCAGCCCCTCGCCGAGACGCTCGGGCTGTCGATTGCCGCGACCGAGCTGCCGCAGGATCTCGTGCGCCGCGTGGAGCGTGCCCTACTCTCGCGCGGCGACACGCTGTACGCGGAGGGCACGCTCGAGCTCGTGAAGGAGGGCCACGGATTTCTCCGCAGCCCTGAACACAGCTACTTGGCCGGCCCGGACGACGTGTACGTGTCGTCGGCGCAGGTGCGCCGGTTTGGCATCAAGACCGGCGACACCGTGCGCGGCGCTGTGCGCCCGGCGAAGCCGTGGGAGAAGTATCTGGCGCTGCTGCAGGTGGAGTTGGTCAACGGCGAGCCGCCGGAGGCGCTCGCGAGCCGCGTGCCATTTGACGCGTTGCGCCCGCGGTATCCGGACCAGCGCATTCGCCTCGAGTCCGCGAGCGGCGGCCTCGCGATGCGCGTGGCGGACCTGATTGCGCCGCTCGGCAAGGGACAGCGCGGCCTCATCGTGGCCCCGCCGCGCGCGGGCAAGACGCTCCTGCTCCAGCGAATGGCGAACGCGATCGCGGAGAACCATCCGGAGATCGTGCTGTTCGTGCTGCTGATCGACGAGCGGCCGGAGGAGGTGACGGACTTCATCGCGACGGTGCCGACGGCCGAGGTCGTGGCGAGCACCTTCGACGAGGGCCCGAAGCGCCACGTGCAGGTGGCGGAGATGGTGATCGAGAAGGCGAAGCGACTCGTGGAGGCCAAGCGGGACGTGGTCATCCTGCTCGACTCGATCACGCGCCTGGCGCGGGCACACAACGCGGTGACGCCGATGTCCGGGAAGATCCTCTCGGGCGGCGTGGACGCGAAGGCGCTGGAGAAGCCGAAGCGGTTCTTCGGCGCCGCGCGGCGCATTGACGGCGGCGGCTCACTGACGATCGTGGCGACGGCGCTCGTCAACACCGGCTCGCGGATGGACGAGGTGATCTTCGAGGAGTTCAAGGGCACGGGCAACCAGGAGATCGTGCTGGATCGCGACATCGCGAACCGACGGATCTACCCGGCCATCGAGATCAACAAGTCGGGCACGCGGAAGGAAGAGCTCCTGCTGAGCGACAAGGAGCGGAACCGCATCTACCTGCTCCGGCATTTCCTCGGCGATATGGCCAGCGAGGACGCGACGCAGTTCCTGCTGCGGAAGCTGGCCGCGACGCAGACGAACGAGGAGTTCTTTCAGCGGATGGCGGAGGGCGGGTGACGGGATCGTGGCGCCGGCGCTGGGTCGCGATCGACCTTGGGGATCGTCGCGTGGGGCTCGCCGTCAGCGACGCCACGGGGATGATCGCGTCGCCAGCCGGACACGTGGAGCGCCGTGCGGGCAAGCGTCCGCCGCTGACCGCGATCCTGGCGCGCGTGCAGGAACTCGCGGCAGAGGGTATCGTCGTGGGACTGCCGTTGGACGAGCAGGGCGAGGATACGCCGCGGGCGGCGGAGGCGCGACGGCTGGCGCAGGAGCTGGCCACGCGCACCGGATTGCCGGCGGAGTTGGTGGACGAGCGCTTCAGCACCGCCGCCGCGCTACGCGCGGTGCGGGAGATGGAGGGATCCACGCGTGGTCGCAAGGGTGACGTGGACGCGCTGGCCGCGACGGTGCTGCTGCAGCACGCGTTGCGGGCGATGGAGCTGCGCGATGCGTAACGCGATCGCGCGTCTGGGGCTGGTCGCGGCTATTGCGCTAACGACCGCCTGCGCCACGTCCGACGAGACGCCCGTGCGCGTGACGATCGCCGAGGGGAACTTCCCACAGGCGGCAGAATCGCTGGCGGCCCACGGGCTGGTGCGGTCGCCGCGGCTCTTGGGCTGGTACGCGACGCGAACGGGGCGCGATAAGTCCATCAAGTACGGCACGTACGTGATTGCGCGCGGCGCCTCGTGGAGCGCGATCCTCGACCATCTCACCACCGGCGAAGGCATCGTCAACCGCGTGGTGATCCCGGAGGGGTGGGCGCTGTGGGACATCGTGCCGGAGGTGGCGAAGCAGTTGAAGGTGCCGGAGGACTCGGTGCGCGCCGCCGTGACCGACACGACGCTGCTGCGAACGCTCGGCGTGCCGCGCAATGTGCGGAACGCCGAGGGCTACGTGTTTCCCGACACGTATGACTTTCCGGATGGCGTCACTGCACGCCAGGCGATCGCCCTGATGGTCAAGCGCTTCGAGGACGTATGGCTGGACGCGTGGGACGCGCGGGCGCGCGAGCTGCGGATGACCCGCCATCAGGTGGTGACGCTGGCGAGCATCGTGGAGAAGGAAGTGCGCAAGGGCGACGAGCGGCCCGTGGTGAGCGGCGTGTACCACAACCGTCTCAAGATCGGGATGGCGCTGCAGGCGGACCCGACGATTCAGTTCGCGCTGGGGCGGCGGCGTCCGGGGCGCGTGCTGTACCGCGACCTCAACGTACAGTCTCCCTACAACACGTACCGCCGCGTCGGCCTACCGCCGGGCCCCATTGCCTCACCGGGCGCCGCCAGCCTCAAGGCCGCGCTCTATCCGGCCGATGTCCCGTACAAGTTCTTCGTGGCCCATCCGGACGGGCATCACGAGTTCACGCGGACGTTTGCAGAGCATTCGAAGGCGATCGTGATGGTGCGCGAGGCAGCGCGGCGCGACACCGTGGAACGGCGGCGGCGCGAAGCGACCGCGGCGCAGGCCCGTCTGGACAGCGCGATGCGTCGCGTTGACGCGCGACCGGACTCGGCGTTCCAACCTTGACGCCGTTGTCGCCCGCCGCGCACTCTCCTACGAGCGAATGCTCGTCGATTTCCGGCCGCCCGTCGAGGGCGGCCGTCTGTGCACCCAGGCCTTGATGACACCCCTGACAACCTCTCCCGCCGCGCGTGACGTCGCGGCGGATGCCGCGACTGACCGCGTGAGCGCATTCCGCGCCGCGGTGCTCGACAAGCTGATGCACCACGTGGGCAAGGACGCGCCGCACGCCCGCCCGCGGGACTGGCTGGTCGCCACGTCGCTGGCCACGCGCGACCACGTGATCGCGCAGTGGATGGACTCCACGCGACGCACGTACAGCGACGGCAGCAAGCGCGTCTATTACTTCTCGCTCGAGTTCCTGATCGGGCGCCTGCTGATGGACGCGCTGAACAACCTCGGACTCACCGAGGTGGCGCGGCAGGCGCTGGAGGAGCTCGGGCAGGACCTCGATCAGATCCGACAGCTGGAACCGGACCCGGGCCTCGGGAACGGCGGCCTCGGACGACTCGCGGCCTGCTTTATGGAGAGTATGGCGACGCTGCAGGTGCCGGCGTATGGCTACGGCATCCGCTACGACCACGGGATCTTCCGTCAGCAGCTCCGCGACGGGTGGCAGTTGGAGTTGCCCGAGGAGTGGCTCTCGGCGGGATTCCCGTGGGAGTTTGAGCGGCCCGAGGTGGCGTACCCGATCGGCTTCGGCGGGCACGTGGAGGTCGTGGAGCAGGCCGACGGGACCTCACGCTCGGTGTGGAAGCCGGCCGACCAGGTGAAGGCGGTGGCCTACGACACACCGATCGTGGGATGGCGTGGGGCGCACGTGAACACGCTGCGCCTGTGGAGCGCGCGGGCGATGGACCCGATCGACCTCGCAGACTTCAATCGCGGCGACCACGTCGGCGCGTTGGCGGATCGCGTGCGGCTGGAGGCGATCTCGCGCGTGCTGTACCCGAGCGACGAGACGCCGGCGGGGCACGAGCTGCGCCTGCGGCAGGAGATGTTCTTTGCGAGCGCGTCGCTGCAGGACCTGCTGCGCCGGCACCTGCGCCAGCACGGGACGCTGACGACGCTGCCGGACCACGTGGCCATCCAGCTCAACGACACGCATCCGGTGATTGCGATTCCGGAACTGATGCGGCTGCTCGTGGACATCCACGGAATGGCCTGGGACACGGCGTGGGACGTCACGCGCAGCGTGTTCAACTACACGAACCACACGCTGCTGCCCGAGGCGCTCGAGAAGTGGTCGGTGTCGCTGCTCGAGGGGCTGCTGCCTCGGCATATGCAGCTCGTCTACCTGATCAACGCGCAGCATCTGGACGCGTTGCGCGCGCGGGGCGCGGTCGATGCGACGCGCCTGGCGCAGGTGTCGCTGATCGAGGAGAACGGCACGCGCTCGGTGCGGATGGGCAACCTGGCGTTTCTCGCGGCGCGGCGGGTGAACGGCGTCTCGGCGCTGCACACGGAGCTGATGCGCCAGACGGTGTTTCGGGACTTTCACGCGCTGTATCCGGAGCGGATCGTCAACAAGACGAACGGCATCACGTTCCGGCGTTGGCTGATATCGGCGAATCCGGGACTCACGCGGCTCATCACGGAGGCGATCGGCCCGGCGTTCCTCGACGACCTTGAGCACCTGCGTGACCTCGAGCCGTTCGCCGACGATGCGAGCTTCCGCGAGCGCTTCGCGGCGGCGCGACAGGCGAACAAGGCCGCCCTGGCGAAGGTGATTGCGACGCAGCTTGGCGTGCGCGTGGACCCCGCGGCGCTGTTCGATGTGCACATCAAGCGCATCCACGAGTACAAGCGGCAGCTGCTGAACATCCTCGAGACGGTGGCGATCTACAACGCGATGCGCGCGCGCCCGCACGACAGCTTCGTGCCGCGGGTGCGGGTGTTCGCGGGCAAGGCGGCGGCGGGCTACCACACGGCCAAGCTGATCATCAAGCTGGCGAACGACGTGGCGAAGGTGATCAACCGCGACCCGGTGATTCGCGACCAGCTGAAGGTGGTCTTCCTGCCGAACTACAACGTGAGCCTCGCGGAGACGATCATTCCGGCGGCGGACCTGTCGGAGCAGATCTCCACGGCGGGGATGGAAGCGAGCGGCACGGGCAATATGAAGTTCGCGCTGAACGGGGCCCTGACGATTGGCACGCTGGATGGCGCGAACATCGAGATCAGCGAGCACGTGGGCCGGGAGAACATCTTCATCTTCGGGCTGCTTGCCGACGAGGTCGCCGCGCGGCGAGCGCAGGGGCTGGAGATGAGCGGGACGATTGCCGGCTCGCCAGCGCTGCGCCAGGTGCTCGACGAACTGGAGCAGGGCGTGTTCTCACCGGACGACCGTGGCCGCTACAAGGGCCTCGTCCAGAGCCTGCGCCATCACGACCACTTTATGGTCTGCGCGGATTTCGACGCCTACCACGGGATGCAGTACGAGGTGAGCCGGCAGTGGCAGGATCCGGCGCTGTGGTGGCGGAAGGCCGTGCTCAACACGTCGCGGATGGCGTGGTTCTCGTCGGACCGGACGATTCGGGAGTACGCGACCGAGATCTGGGGCGCGCTTCCGGCGCGCGGCGCGGAGTAGGCAGTCGTGGCCGCGGACGACCGCAAACGCCCCAAGGGCACTGCCAAGAAGAAGGCGGCGAAGACGGTTACGTCCGGGAAGAAGGTTGCCGCGAAGAAGACCGTTAAGGCACAGCAGAAGGGTGCGGCGACGTCGTTGCCCCGTGCTGCCGCGGAGGCGATTGTCGCGGGCAGGCACGGCGATCCGTTCTCCGTGCTTGGCATCCACGAGACCGCTGCCGGCCTCGCGCTGCGCGTGTTCGTGCCGGGCGCGGAGCGCATCGAGGCGATCGATGCCGCCGAGCACACGATTGCCGAACTCACGCGCACGCACGAGGCGGGACTGTTTGAGGGTCCGATTGGCGGACGTGTGCGGTACTGGCTGCGCGCGACGCGCGCCGACGCGACGTGGACACTCGAGGACGCGTACGCCTTCGGTCCGGTACTGGGCCCGATGGATGACTGGCTTATCGGCGAAGGACGGCACGGCGCGCTGCACGATCGACTGGGTGCGCACGTGATCGAGCACGAGGGCGCAGTCGGCGTGCACTTTGCGGTGTGGGCGCCGAACGCGCGACGCGTGTCGGTGGTGGGCGCATTCAACGACTGGGACGGCCGGCGGCACGTGATGCGCCTGCGGCACGGGACGGGCGTGTGGGAGATCTTCGTGCCGGGCGCTTCGGAGGGTGCGCTCTACAAGTACGAGCTCGTGGGAGCCGACGGCGCGCTGCTGCCCCTCAAGAGCGATCCGGTGGGGTTCGGTGCGGAGCTGCGTCCGGCGACCGCGTCACGCGTCGTAAACCTCGACCGCTTCGCGTGGCACGACGACGACTGGATGCGGCAGCGCACGCAGTGGGACCTGCGCCGGCGGCCGATGAGCGTCTACGAGGTGCACCTGGGATCGTGGCGGCGCGGCGAGGACAACCGCTGGCTCACGTACGATGAGCTGGCCGACCAGTTGGTGCCGTACGTGCTGGAGCTGGGGTTCACGCACATCGAGCTGATGCCGGTGCACGAGCACCCGTTTGACGGCTCGTGGGGCTACCAGCCGGTGGGGCTGTTCTCGCCGACGTCGCGATTCGGCGAGCCCGACGCGTTCGCGCGCTTCGTGGACCGCTGTCACCAGGCCGGCCTCGGTGTGATCATCGATTGGGTGCCGGCGCACTTTCCGAGTGACGCGCACGGCTTGGCGCAGTTCGACGGCACGGCGCTCTACGAGCACGCGGACCCGCGACTGGGCTTTCATCCCGACTGGAACACGCTGATCTACAACTTCGGGCGCGTGGAGGTGGCGAACTTCCTGATCGCCAACGCGTGCTTCTGGCTCGAGCGCTACCACATCGACGGCCTGCGCGTGGACGCGGTGGCGTCGATGCTCTATCTCGACTACTCGCGCAAGGACGGCGAGTGGATTCCCAATCGCCACGGCGGTCGCGAGAACCTCGAGGCGGTGGACTTCCTGAAGCGGCTGAACGAGACGGTCTACGGGAGGTTTCCGGGAGCGTTCACGGTCGCGGAGGAGAGCACCGCGTGGCCGGGCGTGTCCCAGCCGACATACAACGGCGGCCTGGGATTCGGCTTCAAATGGAATATGGGGTGGATGCACGACACCCTCGAGTATATGAAGGAAGATCCCGTGCATCGGCGCTGGCATCACGACAAGATGACCTTCGGCCTCGTGTACGCCTTCTCGGAGAACTTCGTGCTGCCCCTGTCGCACGACGAGGTGGTGCACGGCAAGGGGTCGCTGCTCGACCGGATGCCTGGGGACGCGTGGCAGAAGTTCGCCCAGTTGCGGGCCTACCTCGCGTTTATGTGGGCGCATCCCGGCAAGAAGCTGCTGTTTATGGGGGGCGAGTTCGCGCAGGGTCGCGAGTGGGACTTCAAGCAGTCCCTCGACTGGCACCTGCTCGACATCCATTTTCATCGCGGAGTGCAGGCGCTGGTGCGGGCGCTGAACCGGCAGCTGGGGTTCGAGGGTGCGTTGCATCAGCGCGACTGCGACGGCGACGGATTTCAGTGGATTGACGTGAACGACCGAGACAATTCCGTGCTGTCGTTCGTGCGTTACGGCAGCGGGGATGCACGCCCGATCGCGGTGCTGGTGAACCTCACGCCGGTGCCGCGGCCGGGCTACGTCGTCGGGCTGCCGGCCGGTGGCCGGTGGCGTGAGGTGGTGAACACGGATGCCGAGCAGTACGGCGGGTCGAACGTCGGCAACGGCGGTGGCGTCGAGGCGCGTGGCGGTCCGAGTCACGGGTTCGCGCACTCCTCCGCGGTGATGCTGCCGCCGCTGGCGACCCTCTGGCTCGTCCACGAAGGATAGACCTGCGCCCGGAGCCCACGTGCCGAACGGAACGTCGTATTCGTCGCCCATAGCACGCTCCACGATGGCCTACGTGCTGGCCGGCGGCCGCGGATCGCGGCTGATGGAGCTGACCGACCGGCGCGCCAAGCCGGCCGTGTACTTCGGCGGCAAGTCGCGCATCGTGGACTTCACGCTCTCCAACGCGCTGAACTCGGGCATCCGGCGCCTTGCCGTGGCCACGCAGTACAAGGCGCACAGCCTGATTCGGCATCTGCAGCGCGGCTGGAGCTTCCTGCGCGTCGAGCGCAACGAGAGCTTCGACATCCTGCCCGCCTCGCAGCGTGTGAGCGAAGACCGCTGGTATATGGGCACGGCGGACGCGGTCTACCAGAACATCGACATCATCGATGGCTACGGACCGGAGTACCTGCTGATCCTCGCGGGCGACCACGTCTACAAGATGGACTACGAGCGGATGCTGGTGCAGCACGTGAACAGCGGTGCCGACGTGACCGTGGCCTGCGTCGAGGTGCCGATTGCCGAGGCGACGGGCTTCGGCGTGATGCACGTGGACGCGGAGAGCCGCATCGTGGACTTCTTCGAGAAGCCCGCACAGCCACCGGAGATGCCGGACAAGCCCGGCTGGGCCCTGGCCTCGATGGGCATCTACGTGTTCCGTCGCGAGTTCCTCAACGAGCAGCTGCGGCGCGACGCGGCCGACCCGCACTCCTCGCGCGACTTCGGCAAGGACATCATCCCGTTCCTGGTGAAGCACGGCAAGGCGGTGGCCCACCGCTTCACCGACAGCTGCGTCCGCGGCCGCGCCGAGCAGCACGACTATTGGCGCGACGTGGGGACGATTGACGCGTACTGGCAGGCGAACATCGACCTCACCGACGTCGTCCCCGAACTCGACATCTACGACCAGGACTGGCCGATCTGGACGTATGGCGAGATCACGCCGCCGGCGAAGTTCGTGCACGACATCGACGGCCGTCGCGGGGAGGCGGTGTCGTCGCTGGTCTCGGGGGGCTGCATCGTCTCGGGCGCGTTCGTGCGGCACTCGTTGCTGTTCACGGGCGTGTCGGTGCACTCGTACTCCTCGGTCGACAACGGCGTGATCCTGCCGTACGTGGACGTCGGCCGCGGCGCGCGCCTGCGCAACGTGGTCGTCGACAAGGGCGTGCGGATTCCGGAGGGACTGATTGTCGGCGAGGATCCCGCGCTCGACGCGCAGCGGTTCCGGCGCACCGCGAACGGGATCTGCCTCATCACGCAGCCGATGCTGGACCGACTCGCCACGTGACGCGCTCGCTGTCGGTCCTGTCGGTGGCCTCCGAGATCTTCCCGCTGGTGAAGACCGGCGGGCTCGCCGACGTGGTGGGGGCGCTGCCGGCGGCGCTTGAGGCGGAAGGCGTCGCCGTGCGCACGCTGGTGCCGGGATATCCCACCGTCCTGCGCGCGCTCACGGGTGCGCGCGAGGTCGCGCGCTTCGACGACCTGATGGGCGGCGCTGCGCGCCTCGTGAGCGGCACCGCCGCCGGCCACGCGCTGTTTGCGATCGATGCGCCGCACCTCTACGAGCGTCCTGGCAACCCCTACGTGGACACGCGCGGCCGCGACTGGGAAGACAACGTGCTGCGCTTTGCCGCCCTCGGCCGCGTGGCCGCGGAGATCGGCGGCGGAATCGTGGACGAGTTCGTGCCCGACATCGTGCACGCGCACGATTGGCAGGCAGGGTTGGCACCCGCGTACCTGCGATTCGCCACCGGCCGTCAGCCGGCCACGGTGATGACCGTGCACAATCTGGCGTTCCAGGGGCAGTTCGCGGCCGAGCATTTCGCGGCGCTGGGATTGCCACGCGAGGCGTTCAGCGTGGATGCGGTCGAGTACTACGGCGGCATCGGGTTCCTGAAGGCGGGGCTGGCGCTGGCAGACCGCATCACCACGGTCTCACCGACGTACGCGGCGGAGATTCGCACCGCGGCGGGCGGGATGGGGCTCGACGGGCTGCTGCGAGGGCGCTCGCGCGTCGTGTCGGGCATCCTCAACGGCATCGACACGACCGTGTGGGACCCGTCCACAGATGCGCTGCTCGCGCGACCCTTCGACGCGCGCCGGATCAAGGATCGCGCGGTGAACAAGTCGGCCCTGCAGATCCGAATGGGACTGGCCGCGGATCGGCGCGCGCTGCTCCTCGGCGTGGTGAGTCGGCTGACGTGGCAGAAGGGAATGGACGTGCTGCTGGCCGCATTGCCGGAGGTCGTCGCGCAGGGCGCGCAGCTCGCGCTGCTCGGCGCGGGCGAGCCGCAGCTGCAGCAAGGCTTCGCGGAGGCGGCCGCCACGTACCCGGGGCGCGTGGCCGTGGTCACGGGCTACGACGAGGCGCTCGCGCACGCGATCCAGGGCGGCGCCGATGCGTTGATGGTGCCATCGCGGTTCGAGCCCTGCGGCCTCACGCAGCTCTGCGCGCTACGCTACGGGGCCATTCCGATCGTCGCGCGCACGGGCGGACTGGCGGACACGGTGGTGGACGCGAACGAAGCGGCGCTGGCATCGAAGGCGGGCACGGGCCTGGTCTTCTCGCCGGTGACGGCCGACGCCCTGGCGCACGCCGTCGAGCGCGCGTCGGCCCTGCACGCACAGTCGGCGCAGTGGCGCGCGGTGCAGCGGCGGGCGATGGCGAGCGATGTGAGCTGGGCGCGTCCCGCGGCGCAGTACGCAGCGCTGTATCGCGCCGCGCTCGCCGCGCGCGACTGATGGCGCGCGCCGTCCGCGAGGGCGCGCCGTCGCCGCTCGGCGTGACCCCGCAGGGGGGCGGCGTGAACGTCGCGGTGTTCTCGCAATACGCGACGGCAATCGAGTTCTGCCTCTTCGACGCGGCCGGCCGCGTGGAGCTCGAGCGCGTCCCTTTGCCCGAGCGGACGGGCTCCGTCTTCCACGGCTTCATCCCGGATGTAGCGGTCGGCACCCGCTATGGCCTCCGTGCCGACGGTCCGTGGGCGCCGGCCGAGGGCCAACGGTTCAATCGCGCCAAGCTGTTGGTGGATCCGTATGTGCGCGCGCTCGACCGCGCGTTTGCGCTGCATCCAGCGATGCGCGGGCAGCATCGGGATGGGACGATCGACGAAACGGACAGCGGCGAGGTGGTTCCAAAGGGCATCGTGATGTCGTCGCCCGCCCCGTGGGACCCGCGGCGCCCAGCGACGCCGTGGCAAGAGAGCGTGATCTATGAGATGCACGTCCGTGGATTCACGAAGACCCACCCCGACGTGCCGCTGGAGCTGCGCGGCACAGTCGCCGCGCTGGCGCACCCCGCGGCAATCGAGCACCTGGTGCGCCTTGGGGTGAGCGCCGTGGAGCTGATGCCGGTGGCGGCGGCGGTGGACGAGGGGCATCTCGTCGCGCAGGGTCTCACGAACTACTGGGGCTACAACACGATCGGCTGGATGACGCCCGACCCGCGCCTGGCGCCCGGAGGCATTACGGAGCTGCGCCGCGCGGTGGAGGCGCTGCACGCGGCTGGCATCGAGGTGCTGCTCGACGTGGTGCTGAACCACTCGGGCGAGGGCGATGCCAACGGGCCGCAGCTCTCGCTGCGCGGGCTGGACAACGCGACGTACTACCGGCTCGTGCCCGGCGACGCGGCGCGCTATGTGAACGACACCGGCACGGGCAACACGCTGGCGCTGGACCGCGCGCCCGTGCTGCAACTGGCGCTCGACACGCTCCGCTACTGGGCGGAGCACGCCGGCGTGGACGGGTACCGCTACGACCTCGCGACCACGCTGGGCCGCAACGAGAGCGGCTTTGACCGCGATGCGGCGTTGCTCCGTGCCATCCAGTCCGATCCACTGCTCGCGCGACTCAAGCACATCGCGGAGCCCTGGGATGTGGGACCGGGGGGATATCGCCTGGGCGACTTCCCCGCCCCGTTCGGTGAGTGGAACGATCGGTATCGCGACCGCGTGCGGCACTTCTGGCGCGGGGACGGCGAGCACGTGGGCGACCTCGCCACGCGCCTGTCGGGTTCGCCGGACCTCTTTGGCAATCGGCAGCGCCCTCCGTCGCGGTCCGTCAACTTCGTGACCGCACACGACGGCTTCACGCTGCGCGACCTTGTGAGCTACGAGCGCAAGCACAACGAGGCGAACGGCGAATCCAACCGCGACGGCACGAACGCCAACCACTCGTGGAACCACGGGATCGAGGGCGACACGGCGGATCCGGCGATCGTCGCGCGTCGCAAACGCGATGCCCGGGCGCTGCTGGCGACACTCCTGTTCTCCCGTGGCACGCCGATGCTGTTGATGGGCGACGAGTTGTGGCGCACACAGGGCGGCAACAACAACGGTTACGCGCAGGACAATGCGACCACGTGGGTGGACTGGGCCGGCGCCGATCGGACGATGTCCGACTTCGTGGCGCGGCTCGTGGCGCTCCGGCGCAGGTACAGCGCGCTGCGTGAGGATCGCTGGCTGACGGGCGCGCCGCGGCAGCCCCGCGGTACCGATGACGTGCTCTGGCTGCGTGCCGACGGCAGCGAGATGAGCTACGAGGATTGGTCCTCTGGCCGGGTGCGCACGCTGGTCGCGGTGCTCACCGCCCGCGATGACGAACGCGTGGTCGTCGCCATTCACGCGCGGGGCAGCGAGGAGTCGCTGCGCCTGCCAGCCGCCCGAGCGGGGCACCGCTGGCATCGCGTCCTGGACTCCTCGGCCGAGCCGTCGGCGGATCCTGCGATGGCAATCGCCGCCGACGCGCCGCTACGGCTCGCGCCGCGCTCCGTCTCGCTCGTGGTGGAGCTCGCCGACGGGGTGGCGCCCACGACGCGCGTACTGCACCATTCGAGTCCCTCTGCCACCGGCGGCACGCCGGAACCGCACGCCCCTATGACTTTCCCACGTTCCGCCGGCGTCCTGATGCACCCGACATCATTGCCCGGTCCCTGCGGAGTCGGCGACCTTGGGCCCGAGGCGCATCGGTTCGTTGAGTTCCTCCACGCGGCCGGCCTCCGGCTGTGGCAGGTGCTGCCCATCGGCCCGACGGGCTATGGCGACTCGCCGTACCAGTGCTTCTCGGCGTTCGCAGGGAACCCGCTGCTGGTGCACGTGCCGGGATGCGAGGGCGACTTCGACGGACGGCAGGTCGAGTGGGGGCGGGTCATTCCGCACAAGCGCGCGGCGCTGCGCCGCTTCACGGATGCGATGCAGCCGGACGACGCCTACCGCCTGTTTGTGGGCGCCGAGGCGTGGTGGCTGGAGGACTACGCGCTCTTTATGGCGCTCAAGGAGGCGCACGGCGGGGTCGAGTGGACGCGTTGGGAGGATGGCGCCCGCCGGCGCGATCCGGCGGCGCTGGCCTCGTGGCGCGAGCGACTCGCCCCGGAGATCGAGCACCACCGCCGCGTGCAGCATCTGTTCTTCCAGCAGTGGAAGGCGCTCAAGGATCATTGCACGCAGAAGGGCATTCAGGTGATGGGCGACCTGCCCATCTATGTGGCGCACGACAGCGCGGACGTGTGGGCGGAGCCGCGCTACTTCAAGCTGCGCGGCGATGGGCGCCCGGAGGTCCAGGCCGGCGTGCCGCCGGACTATTTCAGCGCCACCGGCCAGCTCTGGGGGAACCCGATCTACGATTGGGAGGCGATGCGCGCCGACGGCTTCGCGTGGTGGATCCGCCGGATGCGCGCGATGTTCGCCCACTTCGACGTAGTGCGCATTGATCACTTCCGCGGCTTCGAGGCGTTCTGGGAGGTGCCCGGCGAGGACACCACGGCGATCAACGGCCGCTGGGTGAAGGCGCCGGGTGACGAGCTCTTCACCGCCATTACGGCCGCACTGGGTCCGCTACCGATCGTGGCCGAGAATCTCGGGTTGATCACGCCGGAGGTGGAGGCGCTGCGTGCGAAGTTCGGCTATCCGGGGATGAGCATCCTCCAGTTCGCGTTCGGATCCGATGGCAGTGCCAACGACTTTCAGCCGCATACGTATCCGCGGGAGCGAGTGGTGTACACGGGCACGCACGACAACGACACCGTGGTGGGCTGGTGGAACTCGGTGCCCGGCGCGGACTCGACGCGGACCCAGGAGATGATCGACAAGGAGAAGGATTTCGCGTGTCGCTACCTCGGGACCGACGGCCGCGAGATCCATTGGGTGATGATGCGCGCCGTGCTCGCGTCGGTGGCGAATACGGCGTTGATTCCCCTGCAGGACGTGCTGGGCCTCGGCAGCGAGGCCCGAATGAATCTTCCGGGGCGGCAGGCAGGCAACTGGGGATTCCGGTTCACGTGGGACCAGCTGCCGCACGAGACGACGCGGCGGCTCCGGGAGTTGGTTGACCTCTACCAGCGGTGACACGAGGCGATATGGCGACGACGTCCAACGCGGGCACGATGCCCACCACGCCCGCGAAGTTCTCGACGATCTGGAATATGAGCTTCGGGTTCCTCGGCATTCAGTTCGGCTGGGGCCTGCAGATGGCCAATATGAGCGCCATCTACGAGTACCTCGGCGCCAAGCCCGACGAGATCCCGATGCTGTGGCTCGCCGCGCCGCTCACCGGCCTCATCGTGCAGCCCATCATCGGACATCTGAGTGACAACACGTGGTCGCCGCGTCTCGGACGCCGGCGGCCGTTTTTCTTGATCGGCGCAATCCTGAGCTCGATCGCGCTGGTGCTGATGCCGAACTCGAGCACCTTGTGGATGGCGGCGGGCCTGCTGTGGATCCTTGATGCCAGCATCAACATCTCGATGGAGCCGTTCCGGGCGTTCGTGAGCGACCTGCTGCCGCAGAACGAGCGGACGCGCGGCTTCGCGATGCAGTCGTTCTTCATTGGCGCGGGTGCGGTGATTGCCTCGGCGATGCCGTGGATCCTCACCAACTGGGTTGGCGTGGCGGCCGGCGGCGAGGGCGCGATCCCGCTGACGGTGAAGCTGTCGTTCTACGTGGGCGCGGCGGCGTTCTTCGGGGCGGTGATGTACACGATCCTCACCACGCCGGAGAAGCCCCCGGCCGATATGGAAGCGTTCCTCGCCAAGAAGAAGCAGGGCGCCGGCATCGGCAACGCGGCGCGTGAGATCTTCGAGGCCATCACGCATATGCCGCGGACGATGAAGCAGCTGGCGTGGGTGCAGGTGTTCACCTGGCTGGGGCTGTTCTGTATGTGGCTGTACTTCGGCAC
>CAYPYY010000046.1:0-20780 GCA_964414995.1 uncultured Gemmatimonas sp. | reverse complement strand
CGTCCACTCACGGTTCGACGACCCGCAGCGTCCGCACGCTCGCAACCCAACGGTCCCGAAGGCTTGGCGCAACCGGTCGCCCCGTCAGTCGCCAGGCCGACTCGCTCAACTCGCGCAACATCGCCAGGCGCTCGGCCGACGACGGAGCCGACGGCACGGCATTCGCCTCCTTCGACCCCGGACGTACCACCCGAACGACCACCTGCCGGCGCGTCTCTCCCATACCGAAATTTACCTCCGTGTGGGTGCT
The DNA here is from genome assembly GCA_964414995.1 of uncultured Gemmatimonas sp. Taxonomy (GTDB): domain Bacteria; phylum Gemmatimonadota; class Gemmatimonadetes; order Gemmatimonadales; family Gemmatimonadaceae; genus Pseudogemmatithrix. The sequence goes on along the minus strand of CAYPYY010000046.1, from coordinate 20,530 downwards.
CCTGCGGCTCGATCCAGTCGCGGTCAGCGCCCGCCGACCTCCGCACGTACCAAAGCAGAGCCCCGTTTGCCATCCCCGGCCCCAGAGGCGACATTCTCGCCCCCGGAGTGGCCCCGGTTTTCCCTCGGAGATCTGCCGAATGACCTCCCGCCGCGACTTCCTCGCGACTGCAGGACTCACCGCGAGCGCCCTCGCGCTCACCTCGCGACAGCTCGGCGCCGCCACCGCGTCGCCGATCCTCACCGCCACCACCGAGCCCGACCCGCAGGTCAAGGTGCTGCTGCTCGAAGCGCTCAATGCCGCGCGCATCGCCGGCGCCTCGTGGGCCGACGCCCGTGTCCAGCGCCAGCGCCGTCAGAACCTCGGCACGCGCGAGCAGCAGGTCACCAACGTTCTCGACACGGATACCATCGGCTGCGGCGTGCGCGTCCTCGTGGATGGCACCTGGGGATTCTCTGCGACTCGCCAGCTCACCAAGGAAGGCGTGGCTCGCGCCGCGCGGCAGGCCGTCGCGCTCGCTAAGGCCAATCGCGTCGCCCGCGACCGCAGCGTGCGACTCGCCGCCGCCCCGGTGCACGCGAGCGCCACGTGGAAGTCGTCGTACACGATCGACCCGTGGAGCATTCCGGTGCAGGAGAAGGTGGAGCTCCTGCTCCGCGCCAACGCCGCGGCCCAGCGCGTGCAGAACGTGCGCTTCGTGAACTCCAACCTCGCCTTCGTGAAGGAAGAGCGTTCCTACGCCAACTCCGAGGGCTCGCTGATTTCGCAGGATGTCGTGCGCAGCTGGGTCACGATGACCGTCACGGCCATCTCCAACGACCGCACCGAGGTCGCCACGCGCGGCCCCGAGGTCGTGCAGCCGATGGGCCGCGGCTGGGAGTACGTGCTCGAGAACGACATCGTCACCAACGCCACCGTGTGGGCCGAGCAGGCCCGCGAGAAGCTCACAGCCAAGTCGGTCGAGGTCGGGCGCTACGACCTCGTGCTGCATCCTTCGCAGCTCTTCCTCACCATCCACGAGAGCATCGGTCATCCCACCGAGCTCGATCGTGCGATGGGCTACGAGGCCAACCTCGCCGGCACCTCGTTCATTGCGCCGCCGCAAGATGTGCTCGGCAAGCTCAAGCTCGGCCCCGAGCACCTCACCATTCGCGGCGATCGCTCGCAGCCGCACGGCCTCGCCACCATCGGCTACGACGACGACGGCGTCCAGCCGGACGACTTCGACATCATCAAGAACGGCATCTTCTGGGATTACCAGACCACGCGCGAGCAAGCCGAGTGGATGCGTCCCTGGTACGAGCGCAACAATATGCCCGTGCGCTCGCACGGCTGTTCGTATGCGCAGAGTTGGTCCGACGTCGCCTTCCAGCGAATGCCCAACGTCTCAATCGTCCCCGACCAGCGCAACGATCGCTCGTGGAACGATCTGATCGCCGCGACCGACAAGGGCATCGCGATGATTGGGCGCGCCTCGTACTCCATTGACCAGCAGCGCTACAACGCGCAGTTCGGCGCGCAGGTCTGCTACGAGATCCGCAACGGGCGCATCGTCGGCCAGCTCAAGGACGTCGCCTACGTGATGCGCACGCCCGACTTCTGGAACTCCATAGACGTCATCGGCGGCAAGTCCGCCTACGAACTCGGCGGCACCTTCAACGACGGCAAGGGACAGCCGGGCCAGTCCAACGCCGTGAGCCACGGCTGCCCGCCCTGCCTCTTCCGCAACATCAACGTTCTCAACACGGGGCGCACCCTGTGAGCACGCTCCGCACGCTCTCCGACGCGCCCAAGCGCCTCAGTGCCCTCCGCGACGCCGACCGCCACGGCGTCCTCGACGAAGCCATTGTCCTCTCGCGCGCCGAGTGCGAGGACATCATCCAGCGCGCGCTGCGGCTCTCCAAGGCCGACGCCTGCCGCGTGTCCATCAACTCGAGCTACGCCACCAACCTCCGCTTCGCCGACAACCAGATGTCCACCTCGGGCATCTCCGACGATGCGTCGGTCGCCATCACGGCATTCGTCGGCAAGCGCAACGCGACCGTCCTCACCAACGACATCGGTCCCGGCGGGCTTGAGCGCGCAGTAGCCCAGGCCGAGGCGCTCGCGCGCCTCGCGCCCGAAGATCCCGAACAGCTCCCCGAGCTCGGTCCACAGCGCTACGCAGAGATCCCTGCGTGGTTCGACACCACCGCGAACCTCACCGCCGAGGAGCGCGCCCGCGCCGCGCTCGGCACGCTCGAGATCAGCCGGCGCGCCAGTGACATCACGGCCGCCGGCTACATCGAGTGCAGCGCCAGCTCGCGCGCCGTCGGCAACAGCGCGGGACTCTTCGCTTTCCATCGCGAGACCAACGCCAACTACACGCTCACCGTCCGCACCACCGATGGTACCGGTTCCTCGTGGATGGGCGCGGACGACAACGATTGGCGCAAGATCGACTTCCGCGCCGTCGCCAACGGTGCCGCCGAGCGCTCGCGTGCGTCGCGCAACCCGCAGGCCATCGAGCCGGGTCGTTACACAGTGATCTTCGAGCCACAGGCCTCCGCCGATTTTCTCTCGGCGATTCGCGGAACACTGAGCGCGCGCGCGGCCGACGAAGGTCGCTCGGCGATGTCCAAGGCGGGGGGCGGCACCAAGGTCGGTGAACGCATTCTTGACGCGCGCGTCACGCTGCTCTCCGACCCCGCTGATCCGCAGATCCTCGCCGCACCCTTTGATGGCGACGGCCTCCCGCTCACGCGCCAGGTCTGGGTCGAGAATGGCGTGCTCAAGCAGCTCGCCTACGATCGATTCTGGGCGCAGCGCACGAACAATCGGCCCACTGGTGGCGGCGGCGGCTTCGGCGGCGGTGGTGGCGGCTTCAAGATGATGGGCGGCGATGCAACCGTGGAGCAGATGATTCGCAACACCGAGCGCGGTGTGCTGGTCACGCGCCTCTGGTACCTGCGCCCGGTGAACAACCGCACGCTCGTGTACACCGGCCTCACCCGCGACGGCACGTTCCTCGTGGAAAACGGTCGCATCAGCCGTTCGATCAAGAATATGCGCTTCAACGACTCCGGGCTGATTATGCTCAACAACGTCGAGGCTATCGGTCCGGCGGTGCGTACGAGCAGCGGGCAGATCTTCCCCGCCGTGAAGGCCCGCGACTTCAGCTTCACTTCGCTCAGCGACGCCGTGTGATCACGCCGTCGCATCGCCGCCCGGGGCCTCGGTAGCCCGATGCCCCACCGCTACCCGTGGGCCCGCTGGTCCGACGAACGGCTGCTGCAGCTGCGCATCCGCGAGCTCGGCGTGCGCCTCGAGGGTACCTGGGTGGCCGACTGCGTTGCAGAGCTGTACCGCGAACTCGACGACCGCGGCCTCCGCCTCAAGCCGCACGTGTGGGTCTCTGACGAGTGGTTCTCGCCGGGCGGCGTGTCGGGCTTCGCCGTGCCCTTCTACCTGCTCCATCCGCGGCTGATGCGCCTCGAGCGCAGCCAGCTCATCGAGGTCGAGGGCGGCACGCACCACGAGTGTATGAAGATTCTCCGGCACGAGACCGGGCACGCCATTCAACACGGCTATCAGCTGCATCGGCGGCGCGAGTGGCAGCGCCTCTTCGGTAAGTCGAGCAAGAAGTATCCCGACGCCTACCGCCCGAACCCCGCGAGCAAGCGCTACGTGCAGCACCTGCGGCGTTGGTACGCGCAGAGCCATCCCGACGAGGACTTCGCCGAGACCTTTGCCGTGTGGCTCAAGCCGCGCAGCGACTGGCGCCGCCGCTACGCCGGCTGGCCGGCGCTGAACAAGCTCGAGTACGTCGACCGCTTGATGGCAGAACTCGACGGCGTCACGCCGTCGCACCGCAAGCGCGAAGTCGTGGATCCGCTGCGCTCGCAGAGTCGCACGCTGTTCGAGCATTACACGTATCGGCGCGCGGTATATTCGGTCGAGTATCCCAAGACCTACGACGACGATTTGCTTCGCCTCTTCTCCAGTGAGCCGCGCCATCGCAGTCGGCCGACGGCGGCCGCCTTTCTCCGCGCGCACCGCGCCGACATTCGCCGCATCGTCTCCCGCTGGACCGGCGAGTACCAGTTCTCGCTCGACCAGGTGCTCACCGATATGATCGGCCGCTGCCGTGAGCTGCGCCTGCGGGTTGCCGGCAACGAACGCCAGCTGCTCACCGACTTTATGGTGCTCCTCACCGCGCGGACGATGAGCTTCCTCGTCGGGCAGGGGCGTCGCGACTGGATCGCCGTATGAGGAAGCTCCGCATCCTCGTGCTCACGCACCCGGATCTGGCGCCGCCCGACGTCCTGTCCTCGCTCACCCCCAAGGAAGCCTTCGACCGCAAGACGGAGATTGACGTCATCTCCACCCTGCGCCGCAGCGGTCACGATGTCCACGTGCTCGGCGTGCAGTGGGAGCTTCGCCCCATCCGCGAGGCGGTGGACGTCCTCAAGCCGGACATCGTCTTCAACCTGCTCGAGGAGTTTCACGGCGAGACGACCTACGACCACAACGTCGTCGGCTTCCTCGAACTGATGAAGGTGCCCTACACCGGCTGCAACCCGCGCGGCTTGATGCTCTCGCGCGGCAAGGCCCTCTCCAAGAAGCTGCTCGCGTATCACCGCATCCGCGTGCCGGACTTCGCGGTGTTTCCCATCGGACGCAAGGTGCGGCGCCCCCCGCGCCTCGCCTTCCCGCTCATCGTCAAATCGCTCATCGAGCACTCGTCCACGGGGATCTCCAAGGCCTCCGTCGTCGAGACCGACGAGGAGCTCGCCGAGCGCGTCCGCTTCGTGCACGAGCGCATTGGCACCGATGCCATCGCCGAGCAGTTTATCGTCGGGCGCGAACTCTACGTCAGCGTGCTCGGCAACGATCGCCTCGTCGCCTTCACGCCCTGGGAGCTCATCGCCGAGAAGAGCAGTCCCGACGAACCGCTGATCGCCACGGCCAAGGCCAAGCACGATCCCGACTACCAGCAGAAGAAGGGCATCGTCATCCGTGCCGCGCAGGAGATCCATCCCGGCGTCGAGGAACGCCTTCTGCACGACAGCAAGCGCATCTACCGCATCCTCGAGCTCACGGGCTACGCCCGCATTGATTTTCGGCTCGACGCCGAGGATCGCATCTTCTTCCTTGAGGCGAACCCGAATCCGGACATCTCGGAACACGAGGAGTTCGCCGCGGCTGCCAACTTTGACGACGTCCCCTATCCCAAACTCCTTGAGCGCATCATCCGGCTCGGCCTCCGACATCACGAGTAGCGTGCGACGCCTCCTCGCGGTTCTCCTCCTGGCGCTCGGCGCGGGCACCAGCGCCGGCGCCCAGCAGCCAGCCCCGGCGGCCGGCCGTGCGACACGCGAGTCTCTCAACGTCTTCCTCGATTGCCGCACCTGGGGCTGCGACCGCAACTTCTTCATCCAAGAGCTGCCGTACGTGCTCTGGACGCAGAATCAGTTCGACGCGGACGTGCAGGCCGTCGTCACCGCGCTCGAGACCGGTGCTGGCGGACGCGAGTTCACGATCCTGCTCCTCGGCCGCGGCCGCTTCGAGGGACACGCCGACACGCTGGTCGCCACGGTGCCGCCCAACAGCACCGACGATATGGAGCGCCGCGAACTCGCCCGCGTGCTCAAGATCGGGCTCGGCCCCTACGCTCTGCGCACGGGCGCGGGCCCGCGCCTCTCGCTCGCCTACGCCGCGCCGCCCGCCGACAGCAGCTCAGCCGCGCGAGCGCAGGCCGCTGATCCCTGGAACTTCTGGGTGTATCGCATCGCCTCCAGCGGATTCGTCGGCGCCGAGAGCCAGACGCAGAGTTACAACCTGCGCAGTTCCTTCAATGCCTCGCGCGTCACCGAGGCCTGGAAGCTCGCCTACGGCGGTGAGTACGAGTACAACGGGCTCGTGTTCGACCCCGACTCCGGTGCCACGCAGACCATTCTGAACCGCTCGGGCGAACTCGAGGGCTACCTCGTGCGCTCGCTCTCCGAGCACTGGTCCTTCGCTGCCGCCACGTCCCTCGAGGTGGATGAGTTCCGCAATCTCGACCTCAGCGCCCGCCTCGAGACCGGCGTCGAGTGGAACTACTTCCCGTGGCGCGAGGCCACCTCTCGGCAGTTGGTGGCCATCCTCGCGGTCGGCGTGCGGCACTTCGACTACCGCGATACCACCATCTACTTTCGCACCGAGGAGACGCGACCGATTGCCGTGGCAAAGATCGCGTCGGAAGTGCGCCAGCCCTGGGGCGAACTCTTCGCCGGCATCGAGCACGTGCGCTATCTGCACGATGCCTCCGTCTACAGCCTCAACGCCTATGGCTATATGAGCGTCCGCGTCTCGCGTGCACTGCGCGTCAACATTGGCAGCAGCGCCAGCAAGGTGAATGACCAGCTCTATCTGCCGGCGGGCGGCCTGGATCCCGCACTGATCCTCACGCGCCAGCGCGCCCTGCGCACCGCCTACCGCGTCGACTTCAACATCGGCGTCAGCTATACCTTCGGCTCGATCTTCAACACGATCGTCAACCCGCGCTTCGAGAACTACTGACCCGCGGACAGTCCCATCAGCCGCTCACCGCCATCGCGAACGTCACCGCGTTCCCGCCCGGCTCCCGCACACCGATCTCATCCATTCCATAGAACGTCCGCCGCCGCGGAAACAGCACCGGTGCGTCGCCCAGGTCCTCGATCGTCGCATCGAGGTCCATCACCTCGAGAAACAGGAACGTGCCCTGCAGCGGCGGGTCGCCCAGCACCGGGAGATCCTCGCGCACGCTCGCCCGCGTCTGGTACATAATCTCCAGCCCGCTCTTCTCGAGAATCGCAAAGCCGAGCCGGTCGCCGTGCGGCACCTCGGCGGTCTTCTCAAATCCCAAGCGCTCCCAGAACGGCAGGCAGGGTTCGATCTCGTCCACCAGCAGGATCGGCGTGATGCGCTTGAGCCAGTTTGCCATTGCGTCAGTTCCCTGCACGCGACGCCGCGTGCTTCGTCTTGATGCGCTCCAGTCCCGTCGCAATCTCCTCCGCACTCACCCAGCGCCCGCGCACCATCACGCCCGCGCGCTGCGTGAGGTTCGCGAGATCGGCCAGCGGATCCGCGTTGAGCAACACCAGGTCGGCGGCCTGTCCCACCGCGACTGTACCAAACGCGCCGTCCTGCTTGAGTGACTCGCTGACGTAGCGGCCGACGTTCCGCGTCCCGCTCTCCAGCACCTGGTAGGTCGTCAGCCCCGCCGTCCGCGCCACCTGCAGCTCGCGGTGCAGTGCAAAGCCCGGGACGTTGAACATCTGCGGCGAGTCCGTGCCCATCAGCAGCGGCGCACCTTCGTCGGCGAGCGTCTTGAGCATCTGTCGCCGCAGCGCCAAGTAGCGCTCGCGCCGCGCCGCCGTCATCCGCTGGTTCTCGTCGCCCAGCGGACGGTTCCGCTTCTGGTTCATCCACGCGTTCACCTGCTGCTGCGACACGTACACCATCTCCGGGAGTGCCGCCAGCTCCTCCGCCGTACGGTCGTTGTAGAAGTTCTCCCAGAGGTACATCGTCGGCACGTTCCACACGCGGCGCTCACGCGCCATCCGCGCCAGCGCCGGAAACTTCGACGGATCCACGGCATCGATGGCGTCGCCGAGCGTCGCGCCGGACATCCGGTACACGGCCGAGTCACGCACGGCCGCCTCGAGATAGCCGTCCACGTGATCAATCGTCGCCATCCCGCCCTGCACCGCGTGCACAAAGCCCACGTCGCTCGGCACGTGTCCGCCGTATGTCAGCCCCTGCGCGTGCATCTCGCGCACCGCGACATCCCACGTGGCGCGGCTCACGCCGGGGTGAATCTTCACGAGGTCGTAGCCGGTCACGCGCGCGGCGCGCACGAGGGCAATGGCGGCCTCAGGCGTCGGCGCCGAGTTGCCGTTCAGTGACGGCGCCGCGGCAAAGAAGCGCGGGCCCAGCAGTTCGCCGCTCGAGAGCTTACGGCGCAGCTCAATTTGGTACGGCGCGCCCAGCATCCCACGAATCGTCGTGATGCCGTTGGCGACGTAGAGGAACATTATGTCCGCGAGTTGCTCGTCGGTTGGATTCCCCGGCGGCACGTGCGCGTGCATCTCGGCCAAGCCCGGCATCAGGAACTTGCCGCGCCCGTCTACCCGCGTCGCGCCCGCGGGAATCGCCGTGCGCGCCGACGGCCCCATCGCCGTGATCTTCCCGCCCTGCACGATCACCGTGTGGTCCGCGAGCCGCCGCTCACCGTCCATCGGCAACACCGTGACATTCGTGAAAGCAACCGGCGTGGTCTGGGCCCGCATCGTGGCAGGCGTCGCAGCCGCCAACGGTGCGAGCACCGCCGCGAGCAACAGGGAATTCCGCATTGCAGATCCTCTTCAAGGGGACGTGGCCACATCGCACCGCCGCAGCGGCCACGAGCGTGGCGTTAACTTACGTGGCGATGTCCACGACCGCTCAACCCGCGCCGCGCACCGGACTGCTCGGCCTCACCTGGCGTCAGCTGATCGCGCTCGTCGCGCTCGTGAATGCGTTCGTCGCCACGTACTTGCATCTCTGGAAGATCGGAAAGGCCGGCACGCTCGCCTGCGGCGGCGCCGGCGGCTGCGCAATCGTCCAGATGAGCCAGTGGAGCTGGTTCTTCGGCGTGGACGTCGCGCTCATTGGCGCCGTGGGCTACGGCACGCTGTTCGCGGTGGCAACTGTTGGCGGGCTCGAGCGCTTCGCCGACTCGCGCCGTGTCACGCAGGTGCTGATGGCGCTCATCTACGCTGCGGTGCTGTTCACCGTGCGGCTCAAATGGGCTGAGTTTTACAAGCTGCGCAGCTTCTGCCCGTGGTGCGCGATCTCGGCCGTGAGCATCACGCTCTTGGCGGTCGTCGTGTGGATGGAGTGGCGGCGGGTGCGGGGCGCCGGCGGCACGCCGACGGCGTAGCTCACCCACAAAGGCAAAACGGGGACCCACACTGTGGGTCCCCGTCGCATTTCCAGCGATGGCCAGAGTCGGAATCGAACCGACGACACGCGGATTTTCAGTCCGCTGCTCTACCAACTGAGCTATCTGGCCGCGAGCCTCGAAACCTAGTCACTCCGCCCCCTCTTCCTCAAGTCGCCCTGCCCCGCCCAAGACCCCGTAAGTCCCGCTCCGGTGGCACTTTCCGTCGCGCCGGCACGTAGTCAGCCCTACGGAGCAACTCCCCGACACCTGCCAGTGTCCCATATTCCACGGACTCGGCGCCACACCGGCGTCTCCGCCCGCCACCACCCCTGAGGATCGGAATGCGTTTCCCCGCCCACGCCGCGGCACTCGCGGCGCTTGGACTCGTGGCCTTTGCCACTCCAGAGCTTGCCGCCCAGCGCGCCCCCCGCACCGCACCGCAACTCCCCGCGCCGATGACTCCGGCCGCAATGCGCGCGCGCCTCGAGACCTATACCGCCGACTCAATGCGCGGCCGACTCACCGGCTCGCCGGAGCACCGCCGCGCCACGGACTACATCGCCGCCGAGCTCGCCAAGATGGGACTCGAAGCCGCCGGCGATAACGGCACGTTCCTCCAACGCGTCCCGCTCATCACGATGGCGGCCGATACCGCGGCCTCCGTGCTCTCCGCAGCCGGACAGTCACTGCAGCCCTACGTGGACTACCTCCCGCGCAACCAGGGCCCGCGCGGTCGCGCATTCGACGGCGTGCCCGTCGTGTTCGCCGGCACCTGGGGCGCGGCTGACCTTCTCGGCGGTGATGCCGTTGCCGGCAAGGCCGTCGTCGTGCGCGTGCCGGACGACAACGCCAGCGTCGTGAAGCTCCAGGCGCAGCAGCGCTTCGCGCAGGCCGCGGCGATCGTCATTGCCAACTTCGACCTGATGGAGCCCGAGCTGCGCGATCAGCTCTCGCGGTCCGGGATGGCCTTGGACCGCGGCCAGCCGCTCGAAGGTCCGGATTGGCCCAGCTACCTGCACATCACGCGCGCCACCGCGGCACGCATCCTCGGCGTGAGCGATCTCGCCCAGGCAGCGGTCGGAAAGGAAGGCACGCCCATCCGCGGACGCACGGCCTTCAAGGTCGTGCCGGTCGCGTCGTTCAACGTCGTCGCCATACTGCGCGGCAGCGACCCGCAGCTCCGCAACGAATACGTGGCCGTCGGCGCGCACAGCGATCACGTCGGCACTGGGCCCGCCGTGGATCGCGACTCCCTGCGCGCCTTCAACCTCGAGCTCCGCCGCAAGCAGCTCGCCAACGGCGGCCGCATCACGCCCGATCTTTATGCGTCGGTGCGCGTCAATATGGACTCCATCCGCCGCGCACATCCCACGCCCCGCCTCGACTCCATCTACAACGGCGCCGACGACGACGGCTCTGGTTCGATGGCCGTGCTCGAGGTCGCGCGGGCATTCAGCGCCGAGCGCGCACGCCCCAAGCGCTCCATCATCTTCGTGTGGCACACCGGTGAGGAACTCGGCCTCTTCGGCGCCGATCACTTCAGCGACAACCCGACCGTTCCCCGCGAGCAGATCGTCGCGCAGCTCAACTACGATATGGTCGGTCGCGGCGGCCCCGGCGAGGAGACAGGTGGCGGGCCCAACTATGCGCAGCTGATCGGTTCGCGCCGTCTGTCCACCCAGCTCGGCGACTTGGTCGAGAAGGTCAGCCGCGACAAGGGCTACAACTGGGCCTTCGACTATCAGTACGATGCGCCCGGCCACCCCGAACAGTTCTACTGCCGCTCGGATCACTATATGTATGCGCGCCACGGCATCCCCGTGGTCTTTATGAGCACCGGCGGCCACGCCGACTACCACCAGGTCACCGACGAAGTCGAGAACATCGATTTCGAAAAGCTCTCCAAGGTGACGCGCTTTGCTCGTGACTTGGCCGCGGAGGTCGCCAACCTCCCGCAGCGTCCCGTGGTGGATAAGCCCAAGCCCGACCCGCGCGGTCGCTGCGTTCAGTAAGTCGATGCGACACGTGGCGCTTGCCCTCGTCGTCGCGGGGAGCTTCTTGCTCCCCGCGTCTGCCGCGGCGCAGGGCGCCGCCCCTCGCATTCCACTCGACACGCTGCGGTGGATGACCGGCTGCTGGCGCGGCACCACGCCGCGCGGCACCGTCATCGAGGAGATGTACCTCACGCCGACGGCCAACCTGATGCAGGCCGTAACGCGCTACACCCGCGACGGCCGCACGGTGGACTTTGAGTTCACCACCATCACGGCCGACTCCAACGGCCCCGCACTGCGGCCACAGCCCAAAGGCGGCGCACCCACGCGCTTCGGCCTCGAGTCCCTCGGCCCCACCCACGCCACCTGGGCCAACCCCGCGCACGACTTCCCGCAGCGCATTCGCTACTCCCGCCCCCACCCCGACACCCTCGTCGCCCGCATTGAGGGCCCCGGCCCCAACTCCACCCCCCGCACCAGCGAATGGCGAATGACCCGCACCCGCTGCGCCGAGTAGGCGGCAGTTAGTAGTTCGCAGTAGGCAGTCAGCAGTTGGCAGTTGGCAGTTGCTGTAACTTCCAACTCACAACTCAACACTCACAACTTCAGTTGCCGTTACCAATCAACGTGCCAACCAAACTCCTGTCCGCCACCCTAGCGCTCCTGCTCGCCACCAGCGCAGCCACCGCGCAGATCCGCGTCCCCGTCTCCGTCGACACCCTCCCCAACGGCCTCACGCTGATCGTCCACGAGGACCACTCCGTCCCCGTCGTCACCACCAACGTCTGGTACCACGTCGGCTCCGGCGACGAACGCCTCGGCCGCACCGGCTTCGCGCACCTCTTTGAGCACCTGATGTTTATGGGCTCCAAGAACGCGCCCTACCCGCAGTTCGACCGCCTCCTCGAAGCCGCCGGCGCCAACAACAACGGCTCCACCACCACCGATCGCACCAACTACTACGAGTCGGGTCCCGTCTCCGCGCTCCCGCTGATGCTCTGGCTCGAGGCCGACCGCCTCGGCTGGATGCTCGAGACGATGGACGCGCCCAAGGTGGACCTGCAGCGCGACGTCGTGAAGAACGAGCGCCGCCAGAGCTATGAGAACCAGCCCTACGGGCTCGCGTACGAGCACTTGGTCGCCGCCATCTACCCGCGCGGCCATCCGTATTCGTGGAGCACCATCGGTTCGATGACCGATCTCTCCGCCGCCTCGCTCGACGACGTCAAGGATTTCTTCCGCACTTACTACACGCCCAACAACGCCGTCATCGTCGTCGCCGGCGCCGTGAAGGCCGATTCCGTCCGCGCCAGCGTGCGGCAGATGTTCGGCGAGATTCCGCGCGGTCCGTCCATCACCCGCACCCGTCCGGCGCCGTTCACGCTCCGCGACACCGTCGTCACGCTCGAGGATCGCGTGCAGTTGCCGCGCGTCTACCTCGCCTGGCACGCCGTCGCGGAGTTCTCGCGCGACGATGCCGCGCTCGATGTCACCGCGTACATCCTGAGCGGCGCGCGCAACAGCCGCTTGCAGCAGGCGCTCGTCTTCGAACGGCCGCTCGCCACCAACGTCAGCGCCTTCAACTCCAGCAAGCGGCTCGACGGCGACTTCCAGATCATCGCCACCGCGCGCCCGGGCGTGCACCTCGACACCCTGCGCACGGCGATTGACGCCGAGCTCCGCCGCCTCGCCACGTCCGCACCGACGGCACGCGAGATCGAACAGGCCAAGAACGCCATCGAGGCGCAGTTCCTGAACTCGCTCGAGTTCACCGATGCCAAGGCCGATCGCCTGAACGCGTACTACTACGCCACCGGCACCGCCGACTACTTCCAGCGTGACCTCGACCGCTATCGCGCCGTGACCGCTGCCGATGTGCAGCGCGTCGTCCGCCAATACCTTCTCAATCCCCGCGTCACGCTAAGCGTCGTCCCCCAGGGCCGTCGTGAGCTCGCCGCGACCCAGACCCCGAGGGTCACCCCGTGATCCACCTTCGCCACGCTCTCGCCGGCGCCGTGCTGCTCGCACCGCTGGCTCTCTCCGCGCAGCAGGCCGCGTTCGACCGCTCGCGCCCTCCCGCCCTCGCCGCCTCTCCTGCCCTCACCGTGCCCGCCGTGCGCAGCGCGCGGCTCGAGAACGGCGTCGCCATCAAGGTCGTCGAGCAGCGTGAGCTGCCGCTCGTCCACGTCACGCTCCAGCTCGCCGGCGGCGGACGGCTCGACCGCGACCTGCCCGGACTTGCCTCTTTCACGGCCACGATGATCCGCGAAGGCGCCGGCTCCCGCGACGCCAACACGCTGCAGTCCGAGATCGCCTTCCTCGGCGCCTCGCTCAGCGCCAACGCCGACTGGGACAACACCACCATCACGCTCCGCGTCGCCAAGCGGAACCTGAACGCCGCGCTCGACCTGATGGCCGATGTCGTCCTGCGTCCGCAGTTCCGCAGCGCGGACGTCACGCGGCAGCGCGACCTGCGGCAGGCGGGATTGCTGCAGCAGAAGGATCAGCCGCGCGCACTCGCCCAGCTCGCCTTCAACCAGTCGCTCTTCCCCGAGGGTCATCCGTACAGCCGCTCGCTCAGCGGCGACTCGCTGAGTACGGCCAAGCTCGACTCCGCGACGGTACGTGCGTTCCACGCCGGCGCGTATCGCCCCATCCGCGCGACCTTCACCGTGGTCGGCGACATCTCTGACGCCGAGGCCCGCACGGCACTCGAACGCCGATTCGGCAACTGGACCGTCGCGGGCGCCGAGCGCACGCCGGCCCCGGTGCTGGTGAACCCAGTGCGCACCGCCGCGCGCCGCGTCTTCCTCGTGGACAAGCCCGGCGCCGCGCAGTCGAGCGTGATGATCGGCGTCCCCGGCATCGAGCGCACGACGCCCGACTACGCCGCCATTATGGTGATGAACACAATCCTCGGCGCCTCGTTCTCGTCGCGCTTGAACAGCAACCTGCGCGAGACCAAGGGCTACACCTACGGTGCCGGCTCGAACTTCCAGTTCCGCCCGCTCCCGGGTGCGTGGATCGCACAGTCCGAGGTGCGCACCGATGTCACCGACTCGTCGCTGGTCGAGTTCTTCAAGGAGTTCAACGCCATCCGGAATGCGGAGGTGGCGGCCGACGAGCTCGCGCGCGCCAAGGCGTATCTCGCGCTTGGTGTCCCGGGTGACTTGGAAGGCACCGCGCAGATCGCCGGGCAAATCACCGCACTCTCGGCGTTCAATCTCCCGCTCACCTACCTGCAGGACTACGTGGCGGCGATCGACCGCGTGAGCGCAGCCGACGTGCTGCGCGTGGCGCGGCGCCTCATTCCCGCCGACAATGCCACAATCGTCGTCGTCGGTGATCTCGCGCGCATCCGCGCGGGCATCGAGGCACTCAACCTCGGCCCCGTGACCGTGCTCGACGTCGCGACGATCACGCGGTAGTGAGCGACCGGGCGCGGCTGCGCGTCGCCTTCCAGGGCGAGCTGGGCTCGTTTTCCGACGAGGCCATCCAGCAGCTCTTCGGCGGCGACGTGCAGCGGCTCCCGTATCGCGATTTCGCCGACGTCACGGCTTCCGTGGCGTCCGGCGTCGCGGATCGCGGCGTTCTCCCGATCGAGAACACGATGGCCGGCTCGATCGCCGGCGCGCACGACGCCATCTCCGCGCTTCCCGGCTTGCACGTCGTCGCCGAAACGGTGGTTGCCGTACATCACTGTTTGCTCGGCACGCCGTCCACGGACTTCGCACAGATCACCACCGTGCTGTGCCACCCCGTGGCGCTCGCGCAGTGCACGCAGTTCTTCGCCGAGCACACGCACCTCGAAGTGCACCCGTCGTACGACACCGCCGGTGCGGCGATGGACGTGTCGAAAGTTGCCGACCCGAGCGTCGCCGCAGTGGCGAGTCGCCGGGCGGCGCTGCATTACGATCTCAAGGTGCTGCGCGCCAACCTCGAGGACCGCGAGGACAACCAGACGCGGTTCCTTGCCATCTCACGCGCACCGCTGCCACTGCCAGAGCAGACACCCGTGCGCACGATGTTCGTGGTGCGCACGGGCGACACGCCGGGCTCGCTGCTCCGCGTGCTGCAGCCGCTTGCGCGGCACGGCGTAAGCATTCGACGGCTGGAGTCGCGCCCCACCGGCGAGCCGTGGAGCTATCGCTTCTTCATTGAGTTCGATCACCTCGTCGGCGACGACGCAAGTGAGGCGGTGATCGGGGAGCTGACCTCGGCGGCCCTGGAAGCACGAATGCTGGGGACGTATCCGCGCTGGGGAGCGGGACGGCGCGGGAGCATTGGATGGAGCTCGGGGCACGTGTCGCCAGTGTAGGCGACTGCAGCTCGCCCGTTGGCACTACCGCTTCCGGTGCTCCACGCTGATCACCGACTTCAACCCGCCCCGCACGTTGAAGTCCCCCACCACCTTCATTGACCGCGGCTGCACCTTTGCCACCAGGTCATCCAGAATCCGATTCACGACGCGCTCATAGAAGATCCCGTCGTTCCGGAAGCTCCACAAATACAACTTCAGCGACTTCAGCTCCACGCACACTTCGTCCGGCACGTACGTGATGTTGATCGTCGCAAAGTCCGGCGCCCCGCCCTTCAAGAGCGCCAACTCCGTCGCATCCGACTCCACGCCGCCCAACGGGCACAGCGACGTGAACTCCGGCGTCGTCATAAAGATCTCGTAGTCCCGGTCCGCGTACGGATTCGGGAACGTCTCCAACAGTTCCGGTTGTGGCATTGGTTACCCGTCGCGCAGCTTGCGCGAGTGATCGTCCAGCACGCGGCGCTCTTCCGGCGTCAGCCGGTCCAGCCCCTCCGCACTGATCTTGTCGAGAATCGAATCCAACGTCGGCGGCGTGGCCTCGCCCGCTGCCCCTTCCTCCGTCGGTCGGCTTGGCCGCCGACGGCTCGGTGACTGCCGCCGCGCCGCATCGGCGTTCGAGCGCGCCACCACGTCATCGATGCTCTCCCGCTGCGCCCGCGAGCGCGGCAGCGTCTTCGGCACCGCACGCGGCGGCTGATCCTCCGGCGGCTCATCCGGCATCGCCGAGACGCCTTCGCGGAATCGCTCCACGAACAACACGCGCGTCGCGCTCGCGAACACCCACGCCGTCGCCAGTCCGCCCGCGTGCGCGAGGAACGGCACACCGCCGCCGACCGTCTCGCCCAGTCCCGTGAGCAGCACCACGGCCGCAATCACCGCCGCGAGCCAGCGCACGCGCGCCGTGAATCCGCCGGGGAGCATTCGCTCCTCACCACCCCAGCGAAAGGCGTAGGCACCCACGATGCCCAGCCCCACCGCGCTGGCGCCGAGCAGGGTCCCCGTGCCACCGATAAACAGATGCACGATCCAGCCGCCCAGCGCCGAGAGCACCGCGAATCCCACGAGGCGCCGGCTTCCCCAGAACCGCTCCAGCCGCGGCCCAAAGACCAACACCATATAGACGTTCAGCGCGAGCATCAGCGCGCTCGGCTGCACGAGCGCGTAGGTCGCCACGCTCCACCAGCGGCCGGCGTCGAGGTCGCCCCGCTGGAACGCGAACACCCCCTGCATCGCGTGCGCCGTGAACACCGTCCACTGCAGGAAGTGCGCGCCGAGGAGCAGCCCCACGATCCACCCCACCGCTGGCGTCACCAGCGGCGCGTGCGGACGCTCGGCTACCGCGTCGGCGCCCATCGGCTCACCTGAGCCCCGTCGGCGGCGGCACCTTCATTGCCAACCGCGTGTCCGGATGCGCAGCCACCGCCTGCTCGAGCAGCGTCGCCCAGCGGCGATCCAGCGTGGCGCCGTTCTCCGGGTTGAGCGGCGGGTGAATCACCACCGCCGTGTTCGGGCTCGCCGCGTGCGCTTCCTGCACCAGGCGCAGCAGCACCGAATCCGTCGTGTCTTCGCGCGGCACCAGCACGAGCGCGTGCGGCACGTTGCCCTTCGCCGCCACGCGCAACGTCTCAATTGCGTGGTCCAGCGCCGCCTCGCTCCCGGTGAACTCCACCGTCACCTGCACCAGCGCGAGATGGCTCAGGAGATCCACCAGCGCCTCGGGGCGCATCCCGTCGGTGTCGAGCATCACGGGCACGTTTGGTTGCACGGCATCCAGCGCCGCCTTCAGGAAAGGCACGCTGCCCAGCGGATCGCGTCCGCCGATCACGATCGAGTGGAACGTCGAGCGCCCCATCTGACGCTGCATCTCGCGCGTCAGCGCCGGCGTCATATACATCGTCGCCGTCTCTGCCTCGCCCGCAAAGCGCACGAACAGCTGGCGCCGTCCCGCCCACGGTCCCAAGGCCTGCACGCCCGCCGGCACTCCGGCCAGCGCTGCTGCCAACGGCATTCCACCACTCATTCCAATCCTCCTCGCGATGCAATCGCCTCCAAGGCGATCTGCTCGCACAGTTCCGGAAACCCAATTCCCGCTGCCTGCGCAGCCTGCGGCACCAAGCTCGTACCCGTCATTCCCGGTAGCGTGTTCGCTTCGAGGCACCACAGCCGCCCCGCAGGATCCAACCGGAAATCAATTCGTGCACACCCACGCAACTTGAGTGCCCGGTACGCGCCCAACGCCAATCGCTGCGCCTCATCGCGCACCGCGTCAGGAACCGGCGCCGGAAACAACTCCTCCGCCATTCCCGCCGTGTACTTGCACTCGTAGTCGTAAATCTCGTGCTTGGGGATGATTTCGCCAACCGGCAACGCCTCGCCCCCCAGCACCCCGACCGTTAGCTCCCGCCCCGGCACGAACGCCTCGAGCATTACCTCGTCGTCGTGCCGGAAGGCCTCCGCGATCGCCGCCGCGAGCCCCTTCGGCTCCTGGACGATCGAGAGCCCCACGGTGGACCCCTGCTTTGACGGCTTCACCACCACCGGCGCGCCCAGAGACGCGAACACGCGGGCGGCGTGGCTCGGTTCCCGCCACGGCGTCTCATCTCCGGCCGTCACCATCTCCCAGTCCGCCGTCGGCACCCCGGCCGCGCGGAAGAGCCGCTTGGACAAGTCCTTATCCATCGCCAGCGCACTCCCGAGGACCCCGCTGCCCGTGTAGCGCACGCCAGCCAGGTCTAAGAGCGCCTGGATCGTCCCGTCCTCGCCAGCACCGCCGTGCAGTGCCAGCCACGTCACGTCCGCCGCCCGTGCCGCCGGCAACACCGCGAACGGGTCCGGATGCGGGTCCGCCGTCGTCACCGTGTGCCCGCGCGTGCGCAACGCCTCCGCCACGCGCCCGCCACTCGAAAGCGACACCTCGCGCTCCGACGAACTCCCGCCCAGCAGTACGAGGATCTTCACGTCAGCGCGCCATCAGGAAGTGCAGCAGGTCGGACCGCGTCAGGATCCCCTGCACCGTCCCGTGCTCGCGCACCAGCACCGCCGGATTGTTGCGACCCAGCATCTTCACCGCGGCATCCGCCGGCGTCGTCGCATCCACCACCGGGAACGGCGCGTCCATCACGTCGCTCACCGTACGGTCGAGCACCTTCGTGTCCTCCAGGCCGCGCACGCTCAACACGCTCTCGCTCACCGAGCCCACGCAGTTGCCGCCATCCATCACCGGCAGCTGCGAGACGTCGTGCAGGCTCATCAGCCCCAACGCCTGGCGCACGGTTTGGCCCGGAGCGGCGCCCACGAGCGCCGGGATCTGTCCGCCCTTGGCGCCGAGCAGTTGGCCGAGGGTCACTTTCTCCGCGTCGAGCAACTGGTTCTCGCGCATCCACTCGTCGTTGAACACCTTCGAGAGATACCGCTCGCCGGTGTCGCAGAGCACCGTCACCACGCAGGCGTCGGGATCGTTCACGCGCCGCGCCACGCTGAGCGCCGCGTGCGCAATGAGGCCGGCCGAGCCGCCCACGAACAGTCCTTCCTCGCGTGTCAGCCGGCGCGCCATTGCAAATGCATCGCGGTCGCTCACCGTGATGTACTCGTCAATGAGCGCAAGATCGAGCGTGCCCGGAATCTTGTCCTGCCCGATGCCCTCCACCTTGTACGGCGCACCCTGCGGGTGATTCTTCCCGCCGCTGCGCCACACCTCGGCGAGGATCGATCCCACCGGGTCCGCTCCGACAATCTGGATCTTCGGATTCTTGGCCTTCAGGTAGCGCGCCACGCCCGTGATAGTGCCGCCCGTACCCGCGCCCGCCACAAAGTGCGTGATGCGGCCTTCCGTCTGCTCCCAGAGCTCCGGACCCGTCGTCGCCTCGTGCGCATCGGGATTGGCCTGATTGTAGAACTGATCTGCGAGCACCGCGCCCGGCGTTTCCTTCGCGATGCGCTTCGCCATCGAGGTGTAGCTGTCCGGATGCTCCGGTGGCACCGCCGTCGGCGTGATGATCACCTCAGCGCCGAAGGCCTTGAGCAGCCGCACCTTTTCCTGGCTCATCTTATCCGGCATCGTGAAGATGCATCGGTAACCCTTGAGCGCTGCCGCGATCGCGAGGCCCACACCCGTGTTGCCGCTCGTGCCCTCGACGATCGTACCGCCCGGCTTAAGCTTTCCCTCCCGCTCGAACCGTTCGATCATCGGCAACCCGATGCGGTCCTTCACCGACCCGCCGGGATTGAAAAACTCCGCCTTGCCGTAGACCGGCGTGCGAATGCCCGCCGTCACGCGATTGAGACGGATGAGCGGCGTCCACGCGATCGTCTCGAGCACGTTCTCGTACGGCGCGCGGTTTCTGGTATGGTCAGCCATTGGGGGGATCTAGTGCGCTGTGCGGCGGCGCGAGGCGCAATGCCGCGGTTCTCAGGTCGAATCTACGAGGTCCGCGGGGGCGGGGCGACGTTCAGAACCGCGTCGCCGCGGGCGGCCGCCGACAGCTCGGCCAGAAGGGCAAGTGCTTGAAGCGGCGTCAGCGAGTCCGCCTGCACCTCACGCAGCCGCTCCACGAGTGGGTCGGGCGGGGCAAACAGCGCGAGCTGATCGTTCTCCGATCCGGCAGTGCGCGCGTGCGGCGCCGACCCACGAGCGGACGAAGCTGCCCCGCTCGTCGCACCGGATACCGCGGACGCCAGCGCCGGCACCAGGTGCTCGCCCTCGAGCACACGCAGCAGCGCGCGCGCGCGTGCAATCACCGGCGCCGGCAGTCCGGCCAGTCGCCCCACCTCGATGCCGTACGAGCGGTCCGCGCCGCCCGGACGCAGCGTGTGCAGGAACACGATCCGCTCGCCGGCCTCCTGCACCGCCACATTATAGTTGCGAACTGATACGAATTCCTCGGCTAACTGCGTCAGCTCGTGGTAGTGCGTGGCAAAGATCGTCTTGCACCGCACCCGCTCGTGCAGGTGCTCACTCACCGCCCACGCGATGCTCAGCCCGTCCCACGTCGCCGTGCCGCGGCCGATCTCGTCCAACAGCACGAGACTCCGCGCGGTCGCCGAGTGCAGGATCGCACTGGTCTCGGCCATCTCGACCATAAACGTGGACTGCCCGCGCACGAGATTGTCGCTCGCGCCCACGCGGGTGAACACGCGATCCGCCACGCCCACGCGCGCCGACGATGCCGCCACGTACGATCCCATCTGCGCCATCAGCACCAGCAGACCCACCTGCCGGAGGATCGTGCTCTTACCGGCCATATTCGGGCCCGTCAGGATCATCATCCGCGCGTCCGGCGCGAG
>CAYPYY010000045.1:17488-20924 GCA_964414995.1 uncultured Gemmatimonas sp. | reverse complement strand
AAGCAGTCGGAGAACCCGGTCCTGCAGGCGGTGACGCGGCAGGTGGTGTTCGACGTGGAGTCGGGCCACACGGTGGCGGACGCGCTCTCGAAGCATCCGAATGCGTTCACTGAGCTCTACGTGAATATGGTCGCGGCAGGTGAGGCGGGCGGTATTCTCGACACCATCCTGCTGCGTCTCGCGACGTTTATGGAAAAGAACGACGCCCTTGTCCGTAAGGTGAAGGGCGCGATGATCTACCCCGGCGTCATTATGGGCGTGGCCGGCTCGGCCATCACCATCCTGCTGCTCTTCGTGATCCCGACGTTCCAGAATATGTTCGCGTCGGTCGGCCTGGCCCTGCCGCTGCCCACGCGCATCGTGATCGGAATGTCGGAGTTCCTCCAGAACTTCTGGTGGGCCATCATCATCGCCGTCGTCGTGTCGGTGCAGTCGCTGCGGAAGTACTACGCGACGCCCGACGGCCAGCTGCGCATCGACCGGCTCTTGCTCAAGGCGCCGGTGCTCGGCGACGTGATCCGGAAGTCGGCGGTCTCGCGTTTCACGCGCACGCTGGGCACGCTCATCAGCTCGGGCGTGTCGATTCTTGACGGCCTCGAGATCACGGCGAAGACCTCAGGCAACCGCGTGATCTCCGACGCCATTATGGCCTCGCGCGCGTCGATCGCCGGCGGCGACACCATCTCGGCGCCGCTCGCCAAGTCGGGTGTGTTCCCGCCGATGGTGATCTCGATGATCGCCGTCGGCGAACAGACCGGCGGGCTGGACGAAATGCTCTCGAAGATCGCCGACTTCTATGATGAAGAAGTGGACGCGGCGGTCGGCGGCCTGCTCGCCCTGATGGAGCCGATGATGATTGTGTTCCTCGGCGTCGTCGTCGGCGGAATGGTCGTGGCGATGTACCTGCCGATCTTCGATATGATCAACGCGGTGCAGTGACCACGAACGCTTGACGCAGGAGAGAGGGGCGGCCCGTGCGGGCCGCCCTTCTCGTATCCGGGTATGTCGGGCGGGGCCGGACGCCCACTCGGGTGAAGTCCTGCTAGCGGAGCCTTGAGCCGGGAGTGAGAGTACGGGCGTGCACACGGACCGCAGGCCGATTCCGATTGTTGGTCGCGCGGTGACTCGCCTGAGGTGGGCGCTGACGCCGGCGGCGATGCTTGCGTGTCTGTTTGCGCTCGCGGCATTCGAGTTGCGTGCGCAGGCCGCGCCCGTCGCGCCGCTAGCCTCGGCGCCGCCGTTCCCGCTCGGCGAGGCCCTCGAGTACGAGGTGCACGTGGCGGTGGGCGGGACGGTGGGGAAGGGGCAGATGCGCATCGAGGGGCCGGTCGTCGAGGCGGGCGTGCGCGCCTGGAAGCTCGTCTTCGATATGGAAGCGGGGCGGGGGCCGGTGCGAGCGATCGATCGCACGGTGAGCTGGCTCGATCCAGAACGGTTTGCGGCCCTGCGCTTCGAGAAGACCGAGCGGCACCCGCTCTCGCGCAGCGAGGAGCACGTGGTGATGGATCTCGGGGCCGGCGTGTGGTACGAGCGCGCGGCTCCCGGCGAGCGGCACCGGCTGGGGTCGCCCGCGCCGCTCGACGAACTGTCATTCATCTACTTCCTGCGCACGCTGCCGCTGACGAAGGACACCACCTTCGCGGTGAACCGCCACTTTGATGCCGCACGCAACCCGACGGTGATCCGCATTGCTGGCACGGAGGTTGTTGCCACGCCGATCGGCATCTTCCGCACCCGCGTGGTTGAGATGGAAGTGCGCGATCCAAAGCGGTACCGGGGAACCGGGCGCATTCGGTTCAATCTCGACGTGGAGGGCTGCCACGTCCCTGTACGAATCCGCAGCACGATGCCGCTGCTGGGCGCCACGACGCTCACGCTGACGGGGTGGGTCGCCCCCCCGCGCTATCCCGGCGCCCTCCCCTGCGAGTGACCCCGTAGGGCTTTACCCTACCCGATGGTCGTCTAGGCGCCTCACCAAAGTTCCGGCTCCACCCTACTGTCGGGCGTTTCCCCACATAGGACATTGCATCCACGATCGGTGACGGTCGGACCGATCCGTGTCCCGTAGCTGGAGAAATGCTCAATGCGTGTTCGTTTGATTCGCCCGATGCTCGCCCTCGCCGCCGTGGCGGCGCTCGCCGCGTGGCATCCCGCGCTTGCCCCTCTCACCATCAAGGCCGGCAGCCGCGTCTGGTTCGACGGCACCTCCACGGTCCGGAACTGGAGCTGCAAGGCCCCGCGGATCGACGCCGCGATTGACGCGGACGCCGGTGCCCCCGCCGCGGTGCTCGCCGGCGAGAAGGCCGTGAAGAGCGTCACGCTCACCTTCCCCGTCGCACAGCTGGACTGCGAGAACGGGACGATGAACGGCCATATGCTGAAGGCGCTGAACAGCGATCGCCACCAGGTGATTCGGTTCACGCTGACGAACTACGAGCTCGCGCGTGCCGCGGCAGTCACCGGCACGCTTCAGGGCACGCTGCTGCTGAACGGCCAGACGCGGCCAATCTCGTTCCCCGCGCAGTTCGCCCAGGCCGATGGCAGCCTGCGCGTGACGGGGCGCTACGCACTCAAGATGACGGACTGGGGCGTTGAGCCCCCGAAGCTGATGCTGGGCACGCTCAAGGTGGGCGAGACCATCACGGTGAACTTCGACTTGCTGCTCCAACACTGATCGGCCCTGCGCCGGTCCAACCTGAGGTGAACGCTTTATGAACGCCCTTCGACTTACCCTAGCTGCCGTGCTGACCGTGGCCTCGACCGCGCCGGCACTCGCGCAGACGGTGGACACCGCGCAGGCCCGGTTCCAGCCGCCCATCGAGATCCAGTACCTTCGTCCGCAGGACAAGCGCGGCATCAACGTGTTCGAGACCCCGAAGGTCGCCGGCGTGCCGTACACCGGCTTCCGCGTGCAGTGGGGCGCGGCCTTCACGCAGCAGTTCCAGGGCCTGAGCCACTCGAACGACGCCGACTCGCTCCCGTATGCGCCGGCCGGCCCGGCGACGAACAACAATCGCAACCGCCTGATCGAGATCGGCAACGGGTTCAACAACGCGGGGGCGAATATGTACCTGCACGCGCAGCTCGCCCCCGGGATCCGCGTCCAGCTCACCTCGTATCTCTCGGCTCGGCGTCACAATGAGACTTGGGTGAAGGACGGCTTCCTGCAGATTGACGAATCGCCGCTCGACGTACCGCTCTTCCACAGCATTATGAAGTACACGACGCTGAAGATTGGCCACTTCCAGGTGAACTACGGCGACTTCCAGTTCCGTCGCTCGGACAACGGGCAGGCGCTGTACAATCCGTTCGTCGGCAACGCGATAATGGATGCCTTCACCACGGAGATCGGCACCGAGGCGGTGTTCCAGCGCAACGGCTTCCTCGGCGTGGTCGCGCTGACCAACGGCGAGATCCGCGGCAATATCAAGGAGCC
>CAYPYY010000045.1:0-17388 GCA_964414995.1 uncultured Gemmatimonas sp. | reverse complement strand
CCGTTCGTGAAGTGGAACGGCCTCGAGTTCTTCGGGATGTACGAGCAGGCCTCGGGTCGTGGGCAGGAAGGCACCGGTGGCGCCGCCGCCGGCGTCGCACCGCCGATGCGTGACGTGACGCAGATGATGGCCGAGCTGGTGTACCGCTTCGGCGCCGGCGAGAAGTTCTGGGTCGGCGGACGCTACAACAGCGTGAATGGCGAGCTGCCGATGTCGAACGTGGCGGCCGGCAGCACGATGTTCCAGGATGCCACGGTGACGCGCTTCAACATCGGCGGCGGCTGGTTCATCACGCCGAGCCTCGCGCTCAAGGCTGAGTATGTGAACCAGGAGTTCCGTGACTACGCCCGCAGCGACATCCGCTCGGGTGCCAAGTTCAACGGCTTTATGATCGAGGCCATCACGGCCTTCTGAGCCGACAACAGTCCTCGATCCCTGAGGGGGCGGTCCGCTGGGGGCCGCCCCCTCTTGCCGTGCATAGATTTCCCGTATGACTTCGCTCCGCTTCGTCGCGCTCGCCGCCGTGGCTGCCGCGGCTTTCGTCGGCGCCTGCGCCGGCTCCACGGGGTCCAGCACAGCCGGCGTCGCACGCGCGCGCCTGCCGCAGCTCGATTCCGCCCGGTTGATGGCCGACCTCGGGCGCCTCGCCCACGACTCGATGGCGGGCCGCGCGGCGGGCACGCCGCAGAACGCCAAGGCCCGCGCGTGGCTCGTCAGCGAGCTGCGCCGCCTCGGCGTCGAGCCGGTCGGGGCGAGCTACGAGCACGGCTTCGTGCGCCCGCGGCGCAACAGTGCCGATAGCATTCGCGGCGCCAACGTGCTGGGCGTCATCCGCGGCAGGCAGCGTCCCGATCGCTACCTCGTCGTCTCCGCGCACTACGACCACGTGGGCGTGCGCAACGGCGAGATCTACAACGGTGCCGACGACAACGCGTCAGGCACGGCCGCGGTGCTGCAGCTCGCCGCGCACTTCCGCGCCCACCCGCCGCGGCACTCGATCCTCATCGCGTTCTTTGACGCCGAGGAGCTTGGACTCCAAGGCGCGCGGGCGATGGTCGCCGCACCGCCGGTGGCCAAGGACGCGATGCTCGCCAATGTGAACCTCGATATGGTCTCACGCACCGAGGAGCTCTGGGCCGCGGGCGCACGCTACTACCCGCAGTTCCTGCCGCTGCTCACCGAGTTGGCGCGCGAGGCGCCGATCTCGCTTCGCATCGGCCACGACAGCGGCGGCGGCCGCGACGACTGGATGATGCTCTCCGACCAGGGCGCATTTCACCAGGCCGGGATTCCCGCGCTCCTGTTCAGCGTCGAGGACCATCCGGACTACCACAAGCCCACGGACGACGTGGAGCGCATCGTGCCGGCGTTCTACGTGAATGCCGTGCGGACGGTGGCCGCGTTTGTGGAGCGCCTGGACCGTCAGCTCGCGCCGTAGCGCGCCGTCCGGATTGCGCGGCCGCTGGGGCGGCCGTCTATTTCCGGTCGATGACCGACACCATCGCGCGGCTCCGTAGCCAGCTCGCCGACACCTACCGGATCGAGCGCGAACTCGGCCGCGGCGGAATGGCGACCGTCTTCCTCGCCCACGACGTCCGGCACGACCGCAAGGTCGCGCTCAAGGTCCTTCGCCCCGAGCTCTCTGCGATCCTCGGCGCCGAGCGGTTCCTCGCGGAGATCAAGACCACGGCGAATCTCCAGCACCCGCACATCCTCGGGCTGTTCGATTCCGGAGAGGCCGCCGGCGTGGTCTACTACGTGATGCCGTTCGTCGAGGGCGAGTCACTCCGCGATCGCCTGCGACGCGAGCACCAGCTGCCGGTGGACGAGGCCCTACGGATCGCGCGCGAAGTCGCCGACGCGCTCGAGTACGCGCATCAACGGGGCGTCGTGCACCGCGACATCAAGCCCGAGAACATCCTCCTCCAGGGCGGGCACGCCGTCGTCGCCGACTTCGGCATCGCGCTCGCAGCGAGCCGCAGCGACGCTTCGTCGCGGATGACCGAGACGGGAATGAGCCTTGGGACTCCGCACTATATGAGTCCTGAGCAGGCGATGGGTGATCGCGAGATCTCGCCGAAGGCGGACATCTACGCGCTGGGCTGCGTGCTCTACGAGATGCTGACGGCGGAGCCGCCGTTCACGGGCGCCACGGCGCAGGCGATTATTGCGCGCGTGATGACGGAAGCGCCCCGCTCGCTGACGCTGCAGCGCTCGACGGTTCCGCCGCACCTCGAGGCCGTAGTGCGCCGGGCACTCCAGAAGCTGCCGGCCGATCGCTTCGCCTCCGCCGCGCAGTTCGCTGAAGCGCTCGGCAACCCGGGCTATGCCTCGGTGGCCGCCGGAGTCGCCGGGACCGCGCCGCCACCCCTCCCACCGCGCGCACGGGCGCTGCGCTGGCTGCCGTGGGCGCTGGTGGCGGGGATGACCGTGGCACTGTTGTTCGACCTCACGGGTCCGAGCCCGCGGCCGTCGCCACCGGTAATCGCGTACTCGATGGAGCTCGCGGCCGTCATCACCGATCTCGGCGGATCGCCCATCGCCTTGTCGCCCGACGGGTCGCGCCTGGTGATGGCATCGCAGACGCCCGAAGATCCGCAGGTGCGGCTGTATGTCCGAGCGCTCGACGGATCGAGCGCGACGGTGTTGGCGAACACGGAGAATACGGTTCAGCCCTTCTTCTCCCCTGACGGTGCCTGGGTGGCATACTGGGCCAACGGCGCTTTACGGAAGGTGTCCATTGCCGGAGGCAGTGTGCAACAACTCGCGTCGGTGAGCGGCGGGTTCCAGGGCGGCTCGTGGGGCCCGAACGGTGACATCATCTACGCGTCGAACGGCATTCTGTACCGCACCACGGCCGAGGGAGGCGCGGTGGACACGCTCCTGCGCGACTCCACCGCGTCGTACCGCTGGCCTGAGATCCTGCCGGACGGCAAGACCGTGCTCTTTATGACGGCCAACGCCGGCCCCGCCCGCATTCAGGCGATGTCGCTGCGCTCGGGCCGCATCGCCGATCTCGGCATTGCCGGCACGTACCCGCGCTACGTGCGCCAAGGCTGGCTGATGTACGGAACCGACGACCGCGTGGTCGAAGCCGTGCCGTTCGACCCCGAGCGCGTGCGCGTCCTCGGCGGTCCCGTTCCGGTTGCCGCGGACGTGCGCATCACGGCCGGTGGTGCGATGAAGATGGGAGTCAGCCGCAGCGGGATACTGGCGTGGCTGGGCGGTACCGAGGCACGACGCGAGTTGATTCTGGTGGACGCATCGGGTCGGGAGCGACTGCTTGCGACGCCGCCCGAACTGTACGAGAGCCCGCGGTTCTCGCCGGACGGACGGCGAATCGCAGTCGGCATCGGCGAGCTACTGGGCGGGCGACCGGACATCTGGGCGCTCGACCTCTCGCAGAGCATCCTCAGCCGGGTGACGTACGACTCCTCCAGCGTGTATCCGGAGTGGAGTCCCGACGGCCAGTGGGTGCACTTCGCTACGAGTCGCGGCGGTGACTACGACCTCTGGCGGGCGCGCTCGGACGGCAGCGGCATCGAGGAACCGGTCATCGTCGGTGCCAACGATCACTGGGAGGGCGTGCCCACCGCCGATGGGCGCGGTTTCGTGTATCGCCTCACCGACCCGACGACCAGGCGTGATGTGCTGTGGCGAGCGACGGGCGCGCGAGAGAGCGTTCCGATCCTGGTGACGCCGTTCGAGGAGCGTGGCATCGCGCCCTCGCCCGACGGCCGCTGGCTCGCCTACGTCTCGAACGAGACCGGTGTAGACGAGGTCTTCGTGCGCGCACTGCCGGGCCCTGGGGGACGAGTGCAAATCTCGGCCAGCGGGGGCCGCGAGCCGCGTTGGGGCGCAGCGGGCCGCGAGCTGTTCTTTCGTGCGCGCGACTCGGTCTACAGCACGCCGATCTCGATTGCCGGCGACGAGGTGCGCGCCGGGCGACCGCGCGCGCTGATGAGAGACCCGTACCGCCTGGGCGGGGCGGGGAATCACGCTGGCTGGGATGTGGACCGCAGCGGCCGGCGCTTCGTGTTCGTGCGCGACGTGGGGCTGGACTCCGAGCGGCAGGTGAACTTTCTCGTGAATTGGTTCGACCAGCCGCGGGCGGCGACGGCGCCGGTGACGCGGCGGGAGTGACCGGGGCCGGACCCAGGCCCGCTGCGGGGCGGCCCGCACCCGCGCGAGGCCGAACGTGGGGTCGCCTAGGTCTCGGACAGTCCCACCGCGCGCCGGGCGGTCCGTTCGCGCACGGCGCCGTGGCCCGAGATGTCGACGGCCGATGCACCGAACTCCGTGAGCGCCGCGCGAAACAGCGCGAGCATCGACTGCCGGGAGAGCGGACGGTCGCGCACGCCGTCCGCTTGCCAAGGGAGATCGGGCAGACAGAGCAGGTACTGATCTGCCAAGCGTGCCCGGGCATCCTGCTCAATCCACGCCGGACAGCTGCCGTAGTAGTGACGCGCGTAGACCACCGTGCTGATCAGGTCCGTATCGTGCACGATGGCCGCCGGATGGTGCGAGGCCGCCTCGTCGTGTAGCCGCATCGTAAGGCGCGCGATCGGCTCCACGGTCTCCGCCGACAGCGGCGCGGGGTGCAGCGCCTCCGCGAGCAGGCGTGCCGCCTCGGGGGTGCAGGGCGCGGCGAGCGCGGTGGCGAGCGCGCGCGCGAGCGTGGTCTTGCCCGAGCACTCCGGCCCCGTGAGCACAATGCGGCGCGTCACGCGGCCTCGCTGGCGAGACGGCGCTGGAGACTCCGGGTCCAGGAGAAGTGCCCGCTCACCGCGAGCCCGATGTAGACCACGTAGAGCACGGTCGTAGGATACAATCCCTGGCTCAAATAGAGCCCGACGTACACGAAGTTGACGACCACCCACACGGACCAGTTCTCCAGTAGCTTCCGCGTCATCATCCACTGCGCGACAAGACTGGTGGCCGTGGTAACGGCGTCGAGCCACGGCGATGCGGCGTCTGTCCACCGCGACAAGCCGATCCCGAGCGCCAGCGTGGCGACGACACCGATGCCGACCAGCGTGCGCGCCGTGCGCGGAGCGGTGCGGTTCACGACCACGCCGGTGTGCTGCGCGCCACCAAACTTCCACTGGTACCAGCCGTAGCACGACAGGCCGAAGTAGAACAGCTGGAGCCCGGCGTTGGCGTAGAGCTGTGCGCGCCCGAGGACGACGAAGTACAGCGATACGTTCACCAGCGCCGTCGGCCAGCTCGCCACGTGTTCGCGCGTGGAGAGAAACACGCTGACGATGCCGAACAGCACGGCGACGAGCTCGAGAGGATCCACGCGGCGAGGGTCGGAGGGGCGGACGGTGGACAATCTACGCTGAGCACGGGCATCTTCCGCGGGTCTCTCCGCGAGGTCTGCGTGCTCGTCCCTGCCATCGTGCTCTCGATTCGCCTGCTGTCGCCGCCGCTCGTCTGTGAGCCGGTCGCGACCGCGACCCCGACAGCTGCGGCGTTGCCGTCGGTGTCGCTGCCGCCGGACTCCGCGCTCACGTCCGCGTACGGGCGCGGGATGACCTGGGCGGACTTTCTCGCCGACGCGCGCGCGCGCCGCGAGATGTGGCTGCGCAACTGGGAGCGGGCCGTCGTGCCGCCCGACGCACTCGCGCTGCTGGCGCACCTGCCGCCCGGATTTCGGGTGCTGGCTATCGCCGTGGACTCGTGCAGCGACTCGGTGAACACGATTCCGTACATCGCCAAGCTCGTGGAATCGGTGCCGGGGCTGTCGATGCGCGTCATCAAGCCGCGCGATGCGCGGCCACTGCTGTCGGCGCGGCGCACCCCAGATGGTCGCGCCGCCACGCCGACGGTGATCCTGCTGGATGCCGAGGGCAACGAGGTCGGCTGCTGGGTGGAGCGCCCCGCCGCGCTTCAGGCGATCGCCGTCGAGGCCAACGCTGGCGGTGGCTCCCCGGGCTTCGCGGCCCGCAAGCAGGGCTGGTACGACGCCGATGCCGGGGCCTCGACCATCCGGGAGATTGCCCGGGCACTCGCCGCGGCGGCCGGCGGCAAGCGGGGGTGTGACGCGCCGGGGCCCTCGGAGCGTCCCTAGGGCGGCGGTGTTCCCCCGAATCGACTCCCGCTAGATTTCGGACACCACTCCAACCCGGACGATATGGCCAAGGAAGAAGCGATCGAACTCGAAGGGACCGTCAGCGAAGTGTTGCCGAGCGCGACCTTTCGGGTCCTGCTCAGCAACGGACACGACGTGCTCGCCACGATGGCGGGGAAGATGCGTCGGTTTCGCATTCGCGTCCTTCAGGGCGATCGCGTCACGGTCGAGGTCTCGCCCTACGACCTGAGCCGCGGCCGCATCACCTTCCGTCACAAGAACTGAGCGACGGTGGGCGGGACGCACGAGGGGCGCGAATCCACTGGGATTCGCGCCCCTCGCTGTATCGGGACCGGTCGCGGGGCGGCTTAATGCGCCGCCTGGGCCGCCGTCGGCTTGTCGGGCTTGAGGTAGGTCGCCTTGTGGATGGAGAATGCGGTCACGTTCGCGACAATCGCGAGCACGATAATCGCCGCCGCGAAGCCCCATCCCAGCTTGTTTGGATCGTACTGCGCGCCATTGGCGGACATCGGCACTCCGTTCGAGTCGAGGGTACAGCCCGAATGCTAATGGCGCCGGCGGAACCGCTCCAGTGCCCGCCGATCCACCTTGGTGGGTCGCCCGGGCGCGGGCTCCATCGCCGGCGCGGCCTTGGTGAGCTGCCAGTGCAGCTTCTCGCGCGCCTCGCGCGAGGCGTCGGTTTCACGGTAGAGCCGCTGGGCCTCCGGGGCCGGGCCGCGGCGTTCCGCGGTGCCCAGCACGGCGAGCACGTGCTCGTAGGGACCCGAGCGCAACCGCACCTCGTCGCCCGGCCGGACGAGCTTGGCGGGCTTGGCACGCTCGCCGTTCACGTACACCTTGCCTCCATCCACCGCGTCGGCTGCGAGCGAGCGCGTCTTGAAGAAGCGCGCGGCCCACAGCCACTTGTCCACGCGAACCGGGTCGGGTCGCAACGGAGCGAGTTCGTGTCCATCGTCCATTGTTTCAAGCTAACGCGCCGGTGGCGCGGCGCCCTGGCGGCGCTCGCGCTGGCCGCTGCCTGCGGCGGCGCCGCCGACGTGACGCCGGCGCAGCAAGCGCAACGTGCCATCGCGGCCGCTGACTCGACCGTGGCCCGCGCCGCCGCGTTGCCCAACACCGGACTCTGGACACGCGATCACCTGATGGACCGCCTGGTCCGCACCGGCGTGCTCCCGCGGCCGCGCGAGGGGGCGGTGCCCGCCACCCCCTGGATGAATGCGGAGCCGATCGCGCTGAACGCCGGTGGCGGCGAGGTCTTCGTCTGGATCTACGCCGACAGCGTGGCCCGACACGCGGCCACCGATCTCCTCGACCCCGAAACTGGCGCACCGCGCGGCAAGGTGACGCCGTTCGCACCGCCGATGGTGTTCGTGACGAACAACAACCTCGCTGCGGTGATCAGCGGGGGTACGGAGCAGAACATCGAACGGATAATGCTGGCCCTGCAGGCCGGGCTTCCAGCGGCCCGGTGATGCGCTTGGTCGCCGTTGGCTGGCTGGTCATCGCGACGGCGCTCACGTCGCCGCTCGACGCGCAACTGCCTGACGCGCGCGTGCTCATCGCGCGGCACGACTCCCTGATTGGCGGCCGCGAGGGATTCGCGCAGCTCCGGTCGATGCGTGTGTTGGGATCGTTCGCCGTGCCAGCCGCCGGGATCGAAACCCCGCTCGAGATCCTCAAGGTCTCGCCCAACCGCTTCGTCGTCCGCTCCACGCTCGGCGAGGGCACCGAGGTCTTGCAGGGCTTCGACGGGCAGATTGCGTGGAGCATTCGCTCCGGAGTGGGCGCGCGAGTCCTCCAGGGTGCCGAGCGCGAGGCGATGGCCAAGCAGGCGGACTTCTTCGGGGATCTGCACGACCTGACGCAGTTCCGCGAGGTCGCCACGACGGCCGACACCACGTTTGAGGGGCGCCGCGCGTGGCAGGTGCGATTCGTCCGGGCCACGTCCGACACCCTCTACGAGTACTTCGACCAGGAACTGGGGCTGTCGATGGGAAGTCGCGTGCTGTCGCGGTCTGCCTTCGGTCGTGCCGAGGTTCGCACGCTGGTGGGGGACTACCGGGTGTTCGGGCCGCTGCGGCTGGCGACCACGATTGTGCAGCGGCAGGAGGGGGTGGAGACCGTCATCAGGATTGGGTTTGTTGAACTCGACCGGGTCCGGGATGAGGACGTGACACTTCCCGGGCCGGTGCGTGCGTTGATACCTTGAACCTCGTGCGGGTCGAGCGGGTACTGACGCGTCTCGCCCGACCGATATCCCACCCCCCTGACGCCGACCGAGCACGGTATGTGGCCGCGCGCCGTTCATCTGTGCCAGCAGGTTGCCCGAGGACTCGGACTCGACGATCCCGGCTCCGCTTGGCGTGACGACATTCGGCGCCTTCGTCTCCCCGAGTCCAGCGCCGCCGAGCTCGCCGAGGCGGTCGTGGAGGCGGGTCGCCGCTGCGGCCTCGCGTTCCTGCGCCAGAGCTTCTCGGCAGCGGACTTCCCCGGTGCGTTCTACGGTGCCGCGGCACCGCTGGTCCTCGTCGGGCAGCACCCTCAGCTCGGCGGCGTCGGCGCGATCGTCGAGTCCATCGCCGACGATGCGGTGGAGGTACGCCTCGTCTCCGAAGTCGGACTCGGGGCACCGGAGCGCCTGACGGTCGGCGAGGTGTTCACGACACTCGCCGGTGACACCGGGCTGGTGGGCGTGCTGTTCCCGGCGCGCGTCCTGCCCGAGGCCCTGCTTGGCGATCCGAGCGCTGCGCCCCCACGGTCGCCGGTCGAGCGCCTCGGTGAACTGCTGCTGCTAGAGAAGGGCAACATCTCGCTCGTGTACGCCTACGCGACGCTCGTGGGTCTGTTCAGCCTGACACTGCCGCTTGGCGTGCAGGCGATCATCGGTCTCGTGTCGGGCGGCCTCTTCCTGCAGCCGGTGGTGATCCTGATTGCCGCCGTGATCCTGGGGACGGCGGTGACGGGCGTACTGCAGGTGATGCAGTTGGCCGCGGTGGAGCGCATCCAGCAGCGCATCTTTGCGCGGCTGGCGCTGGAGTTCTCGCTCCGCGTCCCGCGCGTGAGTGCCGACCAGGCCTTTACCGGCGACCTCCCCGAGCGGATGAACCGCTTCTTCGAGGTCGTCACGATACAGAAGAGTCTCGGCACGTTGCTCACGGATACGACCACGGCGCTGCTGCAGGTGCTGTTCGGTCTGCTGTTGCTCACGTTTTATCATCCGTACTTCACGTTGTTCGGCTTGCTGCTGACGGCCGCGCTGGCGCTGATGCTGCGGTTCACGGGGCCGCGCGGGCTCGAGACGAGCTTGATGGAGAGCAAGTTCAAGTACCGCGCCGTGCACTGGCTTGAGGAAGTCGCGCGCACCGTGGCGACGTTCAAGGCCGCCGGCCGCGCCACGCCGGCGCTCGCGCGAATGGACGAGCACGTGAGCGGCTACCTCAAGTACCGGCAGCGGCACTTCCGCGTGCTCGTCGTCCAGGCGATGGCCGCGGTGGGCTTCAAGTCGATCGTCACCGGCGCACTGCTGATCCTCGGCAGCGTGCTGGTGATCCAGCGGCAGATCACGCTCGGGCAGTTCGTGGCCGCGGAGCTGGTGATCGTCACCGTGCTGGCAGGCATCGAGAAGCTCGTGGCCTCGCTGGCCGACGTGTACGACGTGCTGACGTCGGTCTACAAGCTCGGCGGCGTCACGGACTTGAAGGTCGAGCCGGTGGGTGGGCTCGCTGTGCCACAAGGCGCGGGCGGCGTGGCCCTGCGCCTGGAGGAGGTCCGGTACACGTATCCGAACACCGCACGCCCCGCGTTGAACGGGCTCTCGCTCGAGGTCGCCGCCGG
The DNA here is from genome assembly GCA_964414995.1 of uncultured Gemmatimonas sp. Classification (GTDB taxonomy): domain Bacteria; phylum Gemmatimonadota; class Gemmatimonadetes; order Gemmatimonadales; family Gemmatimonadaceae; genus Pseudogemmatithrix. The sequence goes on along the minus strand of CAYPYY010000045.1, from coordinate 7,460 downwards.
CGAACGCCTCGCCGTCACGGGCAGCGATGGCTCGGGGACGACGACGCTCCTTGGACTCTTGGCCGGGATGCGGCCTGGCTACGGCGGTACGGTCACGGTCGCGGGCATCACGCTGCGCGATCTCGATCCCACCTCGCTCCGCGATGCGATCGGCTTGCACTTCGGCACCAACGACATTTTTGAGGGCACCGTGGAAGACAATGTCGGTCTGCGCCGGGAGGGCATCGGGTCGGCCGAGGTAATGCGCGCGCTCGAGGCCGTCGGTGCCGCCGAGGAGGTCCAGGCGTTGCCGCTGGGCCTGCGGACGCCGCTGGTGGGCGCGGGGCGCGGGCTCAAGTCCACGCTTCGCATCCGCCTGCTGGTCGCGCGGGCAATCGTCGGCGACCCACAGCTCGTGTTGCTCGACGACGCGCTTGCCACCATCGAGCCGGCCGCGCGCCACGAGCTGATTGCCGCCCTCACGCGGCGCGACGCGCCGTGGACCTTGGTGATCGTCTCGCACGATCCCGAGGTCTTCGAAGCCTGCGACCGGGTGCTCGTCCTGCGCGACGGCGAGCAGCACGCACTCGGCACCTGGCGTGAACTCACCGACGACATCGTCGTGCGCGAGCTGGTGCCCGGTTCGCGGAGTGCTGCGTGATGCTCCAGGCCCCCGCGGACCTGCTGGATCAGCGCCGCGCCACGCTGGAATCGGTCAAGCTCCTCTCGCGCGCGCCGTCGTACGCGAACCTGCGGCGCTGGGTCCTCGCGATCCTCGCGGTGGTGGTGGTCATTGCCTTCCTGCCGTGGCAGCAGAACGTGCAGGGGGCAGGCGAGGTCACCGCGCTGCGTCCTGAGGAACGTCCGCAGCAGGCGGTCGCCGCCGTCGGCGGGCGCATTGCGCGCTGGTACGTGCAGGAGGGCGCGCAGGTGCAGGCGGGTGATCCGCTCGTGGCGCTGACGGAAGTGAAGGAGACCTACCTCGACCCTCGTGCGCTCGAGCGGCTGCGCGAGCAGGTCGCGGCCAAGCGACAGGCGGTGCGTGCGAAGCGCGCGAAGGCCGAGGCGCTGGAACGGCAGGCCGTGGCCCTCGACAGCGCGTGGCGCTTTGCGCGCATCCGCGCCGAGAACCGGATCGCGCAGGTGAGCGCCTCGCTCGAGGCGGCGCGGTTGGAGGACTCGCTGGCGACGGTGCAGGAGTCGCGCACCCAGATGCTCTTCACGCAGGGGCTCCGCTCGCGGCTCGAACTCGAGCAGGCGCAGCAGCGCGCCCAGCGCGCGCGTGCGCTGGCCCTGGAGCAGGGTGCGGCGCTGGCCACGGCGCGCGCCGAGCGCGCCGCCGTCGAAGCGGATTACACGGAGCGGCTCGCCAAGGTGGCGGGCGAACGCAGCAGCACGCTCGCGGAGATCGCCGAGTCCAACGCCGAGATCGCGAAGCTGGAGGGTAGCGAGGCGAGTCTCTCGGAACGGCAGGATCTGCTCGTGGTCCGGGCGCCCCGCGACGGCGTGGTGGTGCAGGCGCTGCGCGCCGGCATCGGCGAGATCGTCACGGACGGCGAGGCCGTCGCCACGGTGCAGCCCGCGCGTCCGCGACTCGCGGCCGCGCTCCAGGTCACGCCGCGCGACGTGCCGCTGCTGCGAGTCGGCGACAAGGTGCGTTTGGAGTTCGCGGGCTGGCCCGCGATGCAGTTCAGCGGCTGGCCGAGCGTCGCGGTGGGCACATTTGGCGGTCGCGTGGCGGTCATTGACCAAGTCGCGTCGGCCACCGGCGCGTACCGCGTGCTTGTGGAACCCGATCCCGACGAGGAGCCGTGGCCGCGCGAGCTGCTGATGGGCTCCGGTGCCCGCGGTTGGGCGCTGCTGCGGAACGTGCGCGTGTGGTTCGAAGTCTGGCGCCTCCTGAATGGATTCCCGCCCGCGTTGCCGGACTCGGGCACTCCGCCGGCCGCGTGATGCGCCGGGGCTCGACAATCCTCGCGGTGGTCGCACTGTCGACCGCCGCTGCGCTCGGCGCCACGCCGCTCGCGGCGCAGGCGCGCGACGAACTCTCGCTCGAGGCGTTCCTCGGTCGCGTCCGCGCGACGCACCCGCAGGTGCGTCAGGCGGAGCTCAACCGCCGCATCGCCGACGCCGAGGCGCTGGCGGCGCGCGGCGCGTTCGATCCGTCGCTGGCGCTGATGTGGGACACCAAGGAGTTCAAGGGCATCGGGTACTTCGACGAACTCGACGCCCGCGTGACGTTGCCGACGCCGTGGGGGTTCGACGTCAAGGTGGGGTGGGAGCGCGCGGCGGGTCAGATCATCAATCCCGAACGCGCGACGCCGGGAGACGGGCTCCTCTCGGCGGGGTTGTCCTTCCCGCTCGGCCCACGTCTCGTGACGGATGAGCGCCGCACGGCCCTGCGCCAGGCCGAACTCGCGCAGGCCGCCGCCGACGCTGACCTCGATGCGGCGCTGGCGCGTGCCCTGCAGGGTGCGGCGCGCGCGTGGGGGCTGTGGGCCGAGGCGGATGCACGCGCACGGATTGCGCGTGAGGGCGTCGAGTTGGCGGCGTTTCGTCTGCGCGCCGTGCGCGCCCGCGTGACGGCCGGCGATGCCGCCGCGATTGACAGCCTCGAGGCCCACGCGGAGCTCGAGCGACGTGAGCTGGCGCGCATTGACGCGGAGGCGGCGGCGACGGCGGCGCGGCTGACCGTGGCCGCGTGGCTCTGGCGCGACGACGGGGCCCCCGACACGCTCGGCGCGGCGACCCGTCCCGGCGGAGACGCCCAGCTGTCGGCGCTCGGCGTGATGTCCGTCGGCGATGCGGCGGGCGTGTCGCGCTTGGTCGTGCGGCATCCGATGGTGCAGCAGGCGGACGCGCGCTGGCGCCAAGCGGACGCGTCGCGGCGACTGGCGGCCGCCTCGGTGTTGCCGTCCGCGAGCGTGGAGCTCTCGGGTCTGGCCGCGGGTCGTGCCTTCGGCGACCTGGCGCTCCCGCGCGCCGATGGCGAGAACACGAAGACCAGCGTGCTGCTCCGGTCCCCACTGGTGGGGCGCACGCCACTCGGTCGCCTGCGGGCGGCGGAGGATCGTTCGCGCGCGCTGCTCATCGAGCGCGAGCGCGTGCGACGCGAGGTGGCGGTGGAGATCGAGCGGGCGGTCGTCGAATTGCGCGCGGTGGAGGCGCAGGTGGCGCGCCAGGCCGCGCTCCTGACCACGCAGGAGCAACTGCTGGCCGCCGAGCACCAGCGCTTTGATGCGGGCGAGAGCTCACTACTCGTGGTCAACCTGCGTGAGCGCGCTGTCCTCGACGAGCGTTTGCGGGTGGCGCAGTTAGTGGGTCGGCGAGCCGCGGCGCTTGGCACCCTCGCAGCTGCGCTCGGAACTCCGCACGGTGGCGCGGGTGGAACCACCGCTCGTCGCGCGCCGTAGGGCAGGCTCGACCCTCTACCTCTCCAACGCAATGTCGTCGTCGTTCTCGCGCGCGGCGGCGCGCTGGGCCTGATCAACGTGGACGTCACCACCACGAACTTCATCTTCGGCGGAGGACTCGGGGCACAGGTGGGCCTGCCCGGAGCATCGCTGCGCCCGTACCTCGGCGGGATGATCGGCTTCTCGAGCTTCACGACCACCTCGTCCGTGCAGGGCAGCAATTCCGACGACGTGCCGTTCGCGAGCTCGAACAACTCCGTGGACAACGCGTTTGCGAAGTCCGTGTACGGCGGCTTCTATGTGCCCATTGGCGCGAACGCGATGCTCGACCTCGGCGTGCGACACACGTGGAACGGCGAGAGTGTCCGGTACCTCACGCCCGGTGACATCTCGGAGGATCCGGTGACCGGCAACGTGATCCTGTCGCCGCGGAACACGCGGGCCGATCTGCTCACCGTCACGGTCGGCCTCGTGCTACGCTCGTCGGCGCCGCGCCACTAGCGCTAGTCGTCGTCGCGATGGCGCCGCTCGCGCTTCACGGCCGAGCGGCGCTTTTTTTGGTCGAGCCGCGACTGCTTCTGGCTGCGTGACGGCTTGGTGGCGCGCCGCTGCCTGGGCACCACGAGCGCGTCGCGTACGACGCTGGCGAGTCGTGTCAGGGCGAGGACGCGATTCTGACGCTGGCTGCGCGTGTCGGCGGCGACGACGCGCAGCGTACCCGAGGAATCCAGCCGGGAGGCGAGCCGGGCCTCGAGCCGCGCGCGCGCCTCGACGTCCAGCGCCACGGACGTGCGAAGGGTCCACGTCACCTCCACCCGCGTGGACGAGGTGTTCACGTGCTGCCCGCCCGGGCCGCCCGATCGCGACGCCCGGATGGCGAGCTCCGACGCCGGAATGCGTACCCGGGCGTTGACGACGAGCCGACCTTCATCATCCCAGAGTTCGGAGGCAGCCACAGGGTCACCGTTGTTGCAGAACGCCAGAGAAGTCGTCACCTTGTGGTCGTTGCATTCTGCAAGACACGGAGAGTCCTTGGCGCCTGGCCGTGAGGGAGCGCGTACGCGGTACTCGGTGGTGCTCGAACCGCGCCGCCTGCTGGTCGTGATATACGTCGGTCGCGTCGTGGTCGCGAGTGCCAACTTCACGTGGGCGCTGGTGTTCGCGCTCTTTGCGAACCCGACGAACACGCTGATCGCGGCGGGCGCGTTCGTGACGGCCATCGTCCTGACCGCCTCCAGCTACGTGCACACCGAGGTCAACCGCCGGACGCCGGGAGCGGGCTTCCTGTACGGCCAGTTTGTGCACGACCTGCTGCTCATCACGGCAATCGTGCACCTCACCGGCGGCGGTGACTCGCAGTTCGCCGCGCTGTACATCCTCGCCAACGCTGCCGCCGCGCTGCTCCTGCCCATCGGCTCGTCGCTGCTGCTCGCGATCTTCGGCAGCGTGCTCTATGTCGGCGACGCCTTCCTCGTCAGCGGTGGCGACCTGAGCCTCCCGCTGCTGCTGCAGCTCGTGGTATTCGTGCTCGTGGCACTCGGCATCGGCTACATCGCGGGGCAACTCCAGCAGGCGGGTGCCGGCCGCGAGGAGCTGCAGGCCGAGCTCACGAGTGTGCAACTGCGCGCGGCCGACATTCTCGCCAACATCCGGGCCGGCATCATCACCGTGGATGACCGCGGGCGTCTGCTCTACGCCAATCCGAGCGCGTCCGAGCTGCTGGGGATGCCATTGGCATCGCTGGGCGGCAGCGCGATCCTCGATGGCCTGCGTGAACGGGCACCGACGGTCGCCGACGCCATCACGCTGCACATTGGCGAGGGCCGCACGAGCAATCGGTCTGAGGGACGCCTGCTCCGCGATGGGCGCGAGATCCCGCTCGGCATCACCACCACCTCCGTGAGCGGTGATCTGCGCGAGGTCGGCAGCGCGACGACGGTGATCCTGCAGGACATCTCCGACGAGAAGCGCCTCGAGACGCTGCGCCTGCGGGCGCAGCGTCTCGAGGCCGTCGCCGAGCTCAGCGCGTCATTGGCCCACGAGATCAAGAATCCGCTGGCCAGCATCCGAAGCGCGGTCGAGCAGATGTCGCACCGCCCCGTGGCGACCGACGACGAGCGCACGTTGGGCGCACTGATCGTGCGCGAGTCGGACCGGCTGTCGCGGCTGCTCTCGGAGTTCCTCGACTTTGCGCGCGTGCACGAAGCGCGTCGCGATCGACTGGACCTGGTGGAGATCGTGCGCGGCGCCGCGACATTCGCCGCCGCCCACCCCGACCGAACGGAGGGCGTGCGCGTCGAGACGCAGCTTCCGGCGGAGCCGTTGATGGTCGAGGGCGACGAAGACCTGCTGCATCGCGCCTGCTTCAATCTCGTGCTCAACGCACTGCAGGCGATGGACCAGCCCGGCGCCGTGACGGTGTCGCTGCGCGGCGTCGCCCCGGCGGACCAGCCGTCCGGACTGCCGTTCCACGCCGACGCGGCGTGCATCGAGGTGCGCGACGTCGGCGGCGGCATCGCGCCGGAGATTCTCGACCGGTTGTTCGAACCGTTCATCACCACGAAGCCAGGCGGCAGCGGCCTGGGCCTCGCGATCGTGCACCGCGCGATCGAGGCGCACCGCGGCGTGGTGCTCGTGGACAGCGATCCGGCGGGCACGCGCTTTACCGTGATGATTCCCCTGGCCACGGACCAACCCGGAGTGACCGCGTGAGCGAGAGCAGCCGACGCCCCAGCATCCTCGTGGTGGACGACGAGTCCGGCATCCTGCAGACGCTCGAGATCCTGCTCCGCGCCGAAGGGTTCGAAGTACACACCGCACACGGCGGCAAGGCGGCAGTCGAGCGCCTGCCATCCCTCGCACCGGACATCGTGCTCTCCGACGTGCGGATGCCGCAGGTCACTGGCGTCGATGTGCTCAACGCCGCGCGCGCGCAGGATCCGGAGATGCCCGTCATCCTGATGACCGCGCAGGCCACGCTGCAGACGGCGATGCAGGCGGTGAACGCCGGCGCCTTCTATTACATCCAGAAGCCGTTCCGGAACGACGAACTGCTGGCCATCCTGAAGCGCGCCGCCGAGCACCGGCAGCTCCGGCTCGAGAATCGCTCGTTGCGCAAGGAGATCAAGCGGCGTGAACGCCGCGGCACGGGCGCCCCGGTGGGCAATCATCGGCTCTGGCGCGAGGCCTTGGCGCTCGCCGAGGCGGTGGCGCACACGGAGTCCACGGTGCTGATCACCGGTGAGTCGGGCGTCGGTAAGGAAGTCGTCGCGCGCTACGTGCACGACCTGTCACCTCGCGCCGAGGCGGCGTTCCAGAGCATCAACTGTGGCGCGTTGCCGGAAGGATTGCTGGAGAGCGAACTCTTCGGACACGTGAAGGGCTCGTTCACCGGGGCCGTGAAGGACAAGGAGGGTCTGTTCACCGCCGCCGCCGGTGGGACGTTCTTTCTCGACGAGATCGGCGAGACCACGCCCGCCACACAGGTGAAGCTGCTGCGCGTGTTGCAGCATCGCGAAGTGATTCCCGTTGGCGCGACGGAAGCCGTGCCAATCGACACGCGCATCATCGCGGCCACGAATCGCGACCTCGAGGAGGAGATCAAGCGCGGCACGTTCCGGCGCGATCTGTTCTATCGGCTCAATGTGATCGCCATTCATCTGCCGCCGCTGCGCGATCGCCGCGAGGACATTCCCGTGCTCGCCGAGTCGTTCCTCGCGCGCACCGGCGAACAGCGCGGTGAGGCACCCAAGCGCCTGAGCGACGAGGCCGCCGCGGCGATGCTCGCCTTCCCCTGGCCCGGCAACGTGCGCGAGCTCGAGAATGCGCTCGAACGCGCGGTGATCCTCACGCCAGGTCCGACCATCCCGCTCAGCGCCTTGCCGGAACGCCTCACCGAACGCCGCGCCGAGCCGCTCGTCGCGGAGCGCGCCGCCGTCAATCCCACGCTGGATGTCATCGAACGCGCCTACATCCTGTGGGTCCTGCAAAGCGAGCAGGGCAACAAGACACGTGCCGCCGAGGTGCTTGGCATCGATCCCTCCACGCTGCACCGCAAGCTCGCGCGCT
>CAYPYY010000044.1:0-21731 GCA_964414995.1 uncultured Gemmatimonas sp. | reverse complement strand
GTGCGCCCGCGGAGCACCTCGACATCCGCGCGCCGGTGGCATCCACTCAAGTGGTCGTTCACCAAGCCCATCGACTGCTGAAAGGCGTACACGGTGGTCGGCCCCACGAATCGCCAGCCACGACGCTTGAGCTCCTTTGAGAGCGCGGTCGCCTCGCGCGTCGTCGTCGGGATACCCTGTCGGCTGCGCGCTGCAACCGATACGTCGGGTGCGAAGCTCCAGACCAATTGCGCGAGCGAGAGCCCCGAATCCCGCAGCGCGAGATACGCGCGCGCGTTGGAAATCGTCGCTTCGATCTTGCCTCGGTGCCGCACAATTCCCGCGTCCCCTAACAGCCGCCTGACATCGCGTGCGCCGTACCGCGCGACGCGCTCGGGCTCGAAGTCGGCGAACACCGCACGAAACCGCTCGCGCTTGCGCAGGATGGTGATCCAGCTCAGCCCAGCCTGAAAGCCTTCGAGTGCCAGCTTCTCGAACAAGCGCCGGTCGTCCGTCACCGGCACTCCCCACTCGTGATCGTGGTAGTGCACGTAGTCCGGCGCATCGCCGCACCACCAACAGCGCACGACACCGTCCGCGCCACGCCGCAGGCCCGCCGCCGCCGCGCTCACGCGAAGCCACGCAGCGCGAGGAACTTCGCGACTTCCTCGGGATCCTCCACGACTTCGAGCCAGCCCGGGCGCAACGCGAGCCGCACAACCAACGAACCGCCTTCGGCAGTGATGGCGAGGGCATCGGTGAAGTCGCACTTGGCAGTTGCCGTGTCGGGAATCTCGAATCCCGGGATCGCGCTGTACTGGATGGTGTGGTCGGGGCCGAGATCGGGTCGAGGCTCCACCCAGGTCACCCCGCGAAAGACGGCGACGTCATTGCCCTGTGAGGTAAAGGCCGAGTCGCGCGAAGGAAGCGAAGCCTGGTCGGGAATAAAGTCCGCCACCACGCACGACACCTCGAATCCGGGCTCAATCTCCGCGCGATCCACGTGGGCGCGCACGGTCCCGCCGTCTCGCAGGCGGACGCGAAACTCGCCTTCCGCCATTTCCCAGCCCGCCCAGCCTCGCCGCAAGCGCCGAAACGCGTCCAGCGAGTCCGTGTCCGCAACGAATGAGTAGGTCCGGAGGGCCGTCATCGTCGTGGATTCCTAGAAGACGGCAAGAATCACACTGATCACGACCGCGATTGCGACCGCGTCGAGCACCAGTCCGGCCCGCGCCATCTCGCGCACGGACAGTTCGCCCGAGCCAAACACGATAGCGTTCGGCGGCGTCGCCATCGGGAGCGCGAAGCCGATAGATGCGCTGAGCCCGATGACCAACATCAAGAGCAGTGGTGGCTGCCCGAGGGCTGCTGCGAGCGACACGGCGATTGGCATCCCCATCGACGCGGTGGCCGCGTTGGACGCCAGCTCGGAAACGATCACGGTGACAACGGACACGCCGATGAGCACCAGCGGGAGCGGCAGCCCATTAAGCGCGCCCATCCACTCGCCGATATGTGCCGCGAGCCCACTCGACTCCATCGCCGCGGCCAGCGACAGGCCGCCGCCGAACAGCAACAGCACGTCCCACGGGATCTCGCGGGCTTCGCGCCAGGTCAGCAGTGCGCGACTGTTCGTCGACGTCGAGGGCACGAGGAACAACAGGATGCCGCCGATCACCGCCACGCCTGCATCGGTCAGCTGCGGCACCAGCGACGTCAGGCCAAAGACGGTCAGTCCTCCAATCACCTTGGGTTCGCGAAAGAACCAGGCAAGCGCCATCAGTACGAAGATGATCAGGACACGACGCTCGCCCCCACCCAACACGCCCAGCGCCTGTCGCCGGGAGGCCAACACCTCCGCTCCGTCGGCGCCGAGCTGAATCCGCTCTCGGTGAAACACGAAGACGAGGAGCGCCCAGCACGTCGGCAGCAGGATGAGAGCCGCCGGGAGTCCAAACTTGAGGAACGAGACAAAGGTCAGGTTGACGCCGATGAGCTCGCGCGCGGCTCCCGCCAGAATGAGGTTGGGGGGCGTGCCAATCAGGGTGGCCATCCCGCCGATCGACGCGGCAAAGGCAACGCCGAGCAAGAGCGCAACGCGCTGGCTGCGCGCGGCGGGCCCGTCACCGTACAAGGCGCCAATCGCGAGCGCAATCGGATACATCATCGCCGCCGTGGCCGTATTCGAGATCCACATCGAGATGAATCCGGTCGCCAGCATCACTCCGAGCACCAGCCGACGCGAATCGGTCCCGACCCGACTGATCACGGCGAGCGCGATGCGCTCGTGCGCACGCCAATGCTCGAGCGCCGCGGCGAGCAGAAACCCGCCGAGGTAGAGATAGACGACTTCGTTGGCGAAATGCGAGGCCGCTTCCCGGGTGGTAGCGACGCCCACGAGTGGGAAGACAGCGATCGGGAGCAGCGCCGTGACCGCGAGGGGTAGGCACTCGCTGATCCACCACACGGCCATCCACACGGCGATCCCGAGGACCTGGGCCGCCGGCCCGGCGAGGGAGCCGCCGGCAACGGTGACCGTAACGCCGTAGACGATAGGCCCGAGGAGGAGGGGCAGCGGGCGCAGCCGCGGGCCGGTGGCGGCGATGAGCGGAGGCGGAGCAGCAGGTTGCGGCATCGCGGCAAAATCGGTGACACAGGGGGTATGGCACAAGCCGCCGCGCGAATCCGTCGGACGCGCGCCCGCGTTCTATACTGCAGGTCGTCCGCGCAACGTCCCCGCACCCCGATGAACCCGCCGTGATTTCGTTGCTCTCGCTCGCTGTCGCCGTCGCCGTGGACACGACGCCCGCATTGGACACCGCGCGCTACGCCAGCGAGGCATTGCGCACCCTGGTGCAGGAGGCCGCCGAGATCAATCGCCGCGTGCCCGAGCGCCTCGGTGGATATCGCGCGCGACTTGAGTCCGAGGTGTCCATCGGGAACCGGCGGAGCGAAGGGATGGAGATGGCGGTGCAGCTGGAGCAGATCGCGAGCGTGCTGTCGTGGGACCGCACGGGCCGCTACGAACAGATCGTCACCGGCTACCGGTCGCAGGCCATCGGCACGACGTTCGCGACGCTTGGGTTCTTTCGCGTCGGCTGGGCCATCCCGTCGCTCTACGGCAACCGGCTCGCGCTGCTGTTCGGCCGCGATACGAGCGAGGCGACGCGCGCACGCCGCGACCGGCGTGGTGGCGATCCGATGTTCGCCATTCATCCGCTGGCCGATGATCGCGACACGTACTACCGCTTTGCCGGCGGTGACACGATCGTCACGATGCACGTCGATGGACGGACGATTCCGATCGTGCGCGTCGAGGTCTCGGTGCGCGAGGACGTTCCGAACCGCACGGTGGTCTTCCTGGGCGAGCTCGATCTCGACGCGAGCCGCAAGCAACTGGTGCGGATTCGCGGCTACTTTGCCGTCGTCGGCGGCGAGAAGCCCAAGTTCGACCTGCTGCGCGAAGCGCGCCTTCAGGGCATCGCATTCGTCGAGGCCGTCAACGCCGAGGTCAACGGGGAGTTCTGGTTGCCGGCGTACCAGCGCTTCGAGGCCCACGCGACGTCCAGCACGGTCGGTGAAGGGCGCGCGGTGTTCCGGATCTTGACGCGATACCGTGACCGGGAATTCTTTGCGCCACCGTCGGACGTCGTCGTCGGCGCCAGCGACGACACCCTGCGCGTCCAGACGTTTCGCCTGACGATCAAGTCGCCGGACTCGCTCTCCGCGTATCGCGGCTGGTCCAACGAGCTCGGTACGATGACCGCGGAGGTGTCTGCCGAGGACTTCAACGACGTCGCACCGGACCGCTGGCGCGCCTCCGGCAAGCCGCGGCTCTCGCTCGAGACGGAGCGGCTGCTGGACGTGGTGCGGACCGATCGTGTGCAGGGACTTTTCACCGGGATCGGCGGTGTGTATCGCCTCCGCGACGCCGTGCCTGGGCTGACCTTCCGCGGCGCGCTGGGCTACTCGTGGGGCGAAGCCACGGCGCGCGGGCGTGCGGTGGCGGAGTACCGCCGGGGCCGTAGCACGTGGGCGCTACGGGCCGTACGATCGCTCGACATCACGAACGATTTCCGGAACCCGTATGACTCGGGATCCACCATCGCGATGCTGTTCGGTCGCGACGATTACGACTACGTGGATCGCTCGTCGGTCTCGTTGCAATGGCGCCGCTTCTTGGGACAGGAGCAGCAGGGCGCCCTGTGGCTCCAGTCCGGGCCCACGGCCGATCGCGGAGTGAGCGCGGCACTCGACCGCAGTCCCGTCGGCCTCGGCCAGGCGTTTCGGCCGAATCGCGTGGTGCGTGACGGCGACTACGTCCGTAGTAGCGCCATTCTCGAGTGGCGTCCGGACGTCGCGCTTGAGTTTCTGCGCACGGGTGTTGGCGCGCGGCTCGGCTACGAGCGCGGCGATGGGGCGTTGCGCTATGAGCGGGCGGAGGCGCGCGTCACGCTGCGGAGCAATCGCGGGCCGTTCGCGCTCGGCGCACGGGTGGACGCGGGCGTGACCACGCCCGACGCCCCGCCCCAGCAGTTGTTTGAGCTGGGCGCGAACCAAGGACTGCCGGGTTACCGCTACAAGGAGTTCGCGGGCGATCAGGCGGCCGTGTTCCGAGGCCAGGTGTTCTGGCGTTTCGGAACGCTGGGGGCGCCGATCCAGCTCGCGCCGCGCCTGTGGCTGCCGCCACTCGCCCCGGGCCTGGCCCTCGGCGTGCAGGCGGGCTACACGCGCGCCACCACGGCCGCGGCGCAGGCGACCGTGAACGCACTGGGGTCGGCGCCGACCGGGCACGTTCGCTCGTCCGCGTCACTGACGGTCCGGTTCTTTGGGCAGGCACTGGGAGTGGGCGTGGCGCGACCGCTGGACTATCCTGGGAGATGGCGATGGGTTCTCGAGTTCGGGCAGCGGCTGTAGTCGTCGCGCTCGTCGGCTCCGTCCTCGCGTGCAACGGTCCACGCGAGGCGGAAGCGGCGCGCTCGCCGGTGGAGCAATTGGCACTCGACTCGCTCGCCGGAGACAGCGCGGCGCTGGCAACGCTGCCGCCGGCCTTGTCGGCGTGGCTCGACGTGCAGCCGTACCTCGCAGACCCGCAGCACGCAGAACTCACGCTCCACGAGTGCCGCGAGCTGCATTCGCCGAGCCCCGAGCTTGAACGGCGTCGCCTCCGACTGCGCATCGCCGACACGACGGCGGTCGTGTTGTACGCGGTGTCGGACCGGGCGACGGGCGCCCTCGAGCGGGTGGAATACGTGCGGCGCAGCGCGAAGTTCGGCCAGCGCGGCATCGTCTGGGATCGCGAGCGCGACCGCACCGTCTCCACGTGGTGGAGGGAGACGCCGTGGGGACGCTCGCGCCGGGTGGAGCGCGGCGAGATTCCTCGCGGCGGTCCGGTGCCGCGTGCGCTCCGCGGACTCGGCCGGCAGCTCCTGCTGATCGACTGCGCGCCGTCGGGCGACGACGCGGCCGTGATTACGCCGGACTGAACTCCCCGACGAATCCGATTTCCGGCTCGAGCCGCTGATCGAACCGCGCGCTCACGGCATCCTGCGCGTGCGCGATGAGCGCCCGCACATCGGCGGCCGTCGCGCGCCCGAGGTTCACAATGATGTTGGCGTGCATATGGGAGATCTGGGCATCACCGATGCGATAGCCCTTGAGCCCGCACTGGTCGATCAACCGACCCGCACCCACGCCTTCGATCTTCTTGAAGATGCTGCCCGCGCTCGGATGGAACTCGAGCCACGGATGCCGCGCCCCGCGCCAGCTGAGATTCTCCTGCAGCACTCGCTGCAGCGCCGCCTGGTCGCCGCGCTCGAGGAGAAAGTGCACGCGCAGCGCAATCTCGCCGCTGCCGTGCAGGCGGGACACGTCGTAACCGAAGTGCATCGCGTCGCGCGATACGGTCTCCCGCCGGCCGTCCGGCAACAGCAGCTCGACGTTCGTCACCACGTCCTCGATGAACATCGTGCGGGCGCGCTCTGGGGCCGGTGAGAGGAAGTGCAGGTTCTGCCAGACCGCGCCGCCCACCGTGCTCGGAATGCCGACGTAGTGCTCGAGCCCGGACAGGCTTGCCGCGACTGTACGCCGAATCAGCTCGGCGACCGTGGCGCCGCTCTCGGCGACCACGTGGCCGTCCGCGCCGACTTGGATCGTCTCGGCCCGATTGCGGACGACCAGCCCGCGAATGCCGCGGTCTCCAACGAGAATGTTGGCACCCAGACCGAGCACGAACACTGGGATGCCCGCCGCACGCGAAGCCAGCACCGCGCTAGCGAGTTCATCGGCGGATGTGGCATCGTACAGGACGTCCGCCGGACCGCCGATGCGAAACGTGGTGTACGGTGCGAGCGGTACGTCGCGACGCAGACGGTCGGCGCCCAGCGCCGGCGAGAGCATCGCTGCGATCTCGGCGGACGTGAGCGCGGGACTTCCTGAACCGGAAACAGACATAGGATGCGCGTAATCAATCCACGCTGGCGACGGCTCGCCAGCGGAACCCTGCTTGCCGCGGGGCTGGCCGCCGGCGCACTGGCCGCCGTGCCGGTCGCTCTCGGGGCGCAGCGCGCGGAGCTCGAACGCACGATTCGGCGGCGCGTGCTCGCCAACGGCCTCGAGGTCATCGTCGCGCCCAGCCGCGGCGTGCCCATCGCCACCATCGAGCTCGTCGTCAAGAACGGCGCGTTCACGCAGCCGCCGGAATACGCTGGGCTCGCGCATCTCTTCGAGCATATGTTCTTCAAGGCCAACGACGCCTATCCGGAGCCCGACGCCTTTATGGATCGCGCGGCGGACCTCGGGGCACTGTTCAATGCCACGACGCGCGAAGAGCTGGTCAGCTACTATCTGACTGTCGTGTCGGATTCCGTGGAGGGCGGTCTCCAGTTCCTGAGCGCCGCGCTTCGCGGTGCCCAGTTTCGACCGGACGAGCTCGCCCGCGAGAAGGAGGTCGTGTTGGGCGAGTACGACCGCGCGGAGTCATCGCCGTGGTTCCGTTTGGACGAGACCATCAGTCGCCAGCTCTGGGGCTCCTTCTGGAGCCGCAAGAACACGATCGGCGACCGCGATGTCATCCGGAACGTGACGCCCGAGCAGATGCGCACCATCCGCGACCTCTACTACGTCCCGAACAACTCGGCGCTCATCCTCGCCGGCGACGTCGATCCCGACGCGATGTTTTCGTTGGCTGAGCGCGTGCTGGGTACGTGGCCGCGCGGTGCCGACCCGTTCGTGCGCGCGCCGATTCCGGCCGTGCCGCCTCTCGAGCGCAACCTCGGGATCATTGTCGAAGAGGACGTGAATGCGGTGACCGTGCAGATTCAGTGGCACGGGCCGGGGGCATCGCGCGACGAGGCCGCCACGTTCGCTGCCGATGTCTATTCCGACGTGCTGAACCAGCCCTCCTCTCGTTTTCAGGAGCGCCTGGTGGAAAGCGGCCTCTGGCAGGGCGTGCTGGTGAACTACTACACGCTCAATCACGTCGGTCCGATCACCGTCAGCGGCCAGACTACACCCGAGCGGCTGCGTGACGCGCTGGCGGCGCTTCACGCCGAGCTGCGAGCAACGCTCGAGCCCGGGTACTTCTCCGTCGAGGAACTCGAATCCGTGAAGGCCAACCGGGCGGTTACGACCGCCTTTGGTCAGGAGCGGGCCTCGGAGAACGCCCACACGATCGGTTTCTGGTGGAGTGTCGTTGGCCTCGAGTATCACCTGCGGTACGTGGATGAGATGGCCAAGCAGACGCCCGCCGATCTCCAGCGCTACGCGCGCCAGTTCATTGTGGGGCGTCCACATATCACGGGTGTGATGCTGCCGCGCGGTGCGCGTCGGGCGCTCAACCTCAACGAGCGCGAACTGGCCGGCATCAGTGCGGGAGGTGCCCGATGAGGCGGCTCGCCTTGCTCGCCCTGGCGTTGCTGGCTCCCGCGCTGTGGGCGCAGAAGCCCGGACTCGCCGAGAAGGCGACGACGGCCGCGGCCCCGACGGCGCCGCCGACGCTCGGTCGCGCCGACAACACCACGCGCTTCGATGTTGCGGGCGTACGCGTGATTCATCGCCAGACGGAAAACAACCTGGTGGTGGTGAACCTGTATCTCCTCGGCGGCGTGGCGCTCGCCACGCCGGCCACGGCAGGGCTTGAGGCCCTCACGCTTGAAGTCACCGAACGCGGCACGCGAAAGTATCCGGGAGACCGGTTGCGGCGGGCGATGGCCCGCACCGGCAGCGAGATCGGTGTGGTGCCGCACGAGGACTGGACCGTCTACGGCCTGCGAACGACCACCGACCGACTGGACTCCACGTGGAACATCTACACCGACCGGCTGCTGCAACCGCTGTTCACAGCCGAGGACTTTGCGTTTGTGCGCGACAATCGGCTCGCGGCGGTGCGGCAGCGCGCGGATAGTCC
This sequence comes from uncultured Gemmatimonas sp., assembly GCA_964414995.1. GTDB lineage: Bacteria > Gemmatimonadota > Gemmatimonadetes > Gemmatimonadales > Gemmatimonadaceae > Pseudogemmatithrix. The sequence goes on along the minus strand of CAYPYY010000044.1, from coordinate 13,345 downwards.
CGAGGCGCAGTTGGAGTACCTCGCCGACAGCGTGGCGTTTGCCGGGCATCCGTATGCCTTGTCGGTCGTGGGCACCGAGCGGTCGCTCGCATCACTGACGCGCGAGCAGGTGGTGGCCTTTCATCGCGAGCACTTGGTGACGTCGCGAATGCTGCTCGTCGTGGTCGGCAACATCACGCGCGAACGGCTCGCGGAGATGGTGCGCCAGTCCCTCGGTACGTTGCCGGCCGGCAACTACGTGTGGCGCGCGCCGGCGCACGGGCGAGAGCGTCCGGGCTCCGCCGTCCACATCGAAGGGCGGCGCCTGCCGACGAACTACATCCTTGGCTGGTGGGAAGGGCCGCCGGCCGACCATCCCGATGTTCCCGCGTTGCGGGTGGCGTCGGCAATCCTCTCCGGCCGGATGTTCGGTGAGATTCGCTCGCGTCGCAACCTCACGTACGCCGTGGAGTCACGCTTTCGCGACCGCGCGATCACGTCGGGTGGACTCTACGTGAGCACCACGAGGCCCGACACCACGCTAGCCTTGATGCGCAACGAGATCCGCACGCTGCAGCTCTACGCCCTCAACACGAAGAGCCTGCGGCCGCTGATCCAGCAGTTCCTCACGGAATACTTTCTCGACAACGAGACGTCCGGTGCCCAGGCCGACTTCCTGGCGCGGGCCGAACTGTATCGCGGGGACTACCGCGCGGCCGAGCGCTTTGTTGCGGATTTGCGCGCCGTCACGGGGGAAGACGTCCAGCGCGTGGCGCGACAGTATATGAAGAACGTGCGGTTTGCCTACGTGGGGAATCCGTCGCAGGTGAACCGCTTTCGACTTATGTCGTTCTAGCGCGCGCGGCCAGCACCGCGCGCACGTCGTCGAGCGACGCGCCGGTCGCGCGCACGGCCACGAGCGCGTGATAGATGAGATCGGCGGCCTCTTCGGTGGCGCGCGCCGCGTCTCCGTCCGCGCAGGCCGTGACGAGTTCGCTCGCTTCCTCGCCGATCTTCTTGAGACGGAGGTTCCGGTCGTCTAGGAGCCGGCGCGTGTATCCGCGATCGGCGGCGGCGGTGCCGGTGCTTGCGCGGTCCGCGATCGTGGCATCCAGCTGCGTCAGCGCATCCCCCGTTGGCGTGGCGCCGAAGCAGCTTGTCGTGCCGAGGTGACACGCCGGCCCCGCCGGCAGCACGCGCGCGAGTAGCGTATCGCGATCGCAGTCGGTGACGAGCCCGACGACGCGCATCACGTTGCCGCTCGTCGCGCCCTTGTGCCACGGACCGCGCGAGCGCGAGAACAAATGGAGCTCGCCGGTCGCTACCGTTCGCGCGACGGCCTCGCGGTCGGCAAACGCGACCAACAGGACGGCACCGCTGCGCGCGTCCTGCGCCACGACCGTCACCAGGCCGTCGCCCTTGGCGAAGTCGAGCGATGTCACATCAATCATCGAAGTAGTCTCGTACGATTCGCGCCAGCGCGCGGTTGGTGGCGAGCGCGCTGGTTCCAAACGGTGATTGCGCTCCGCCGAGATCGGTAAACACACCGCCGGCCTCGGTGATGATCGGCAGGAAGCAGGCGGCGTCCCAGGGATTCACGATGGGGTCGACCATTACGTCGGCTCGGCCAGTGGCAACTAGCAGGTACCCGTAGCAGTCACCCCAGCCGCGGGCCACGCCTGCTTCGGCGGCCAGTGTGTGCCAGCCATCGCGCCACGCGTTTCGTGTGAACGTGCGCTCGTCGGTGACGAGCACGGTCGCGCCGGCCAAGGCGGCCGTGTCGCTCACTCGGGACTTTGCGCCGTTCCACCAGCAGCCCTCGCTGGGAGCGGCCGCAATGATCTCCCCCACGGCAGGAAACGCAGCCGCGCCGGCCAAGACGCGATCCTCCTCGAGCACGGCGACAAGCGAGCCCCAGAGCGGAACGCCGCGCACGAAGCTCTTGGTGCCGTCGATCGGATCGAGCACCCAGCGCCGCCCGCTCGAGCCCGCCGTCTCGCCAAACTCCTCCCCGAGGATGCCATCGTCGGGAAAGCGCGCGGCAATCCACTGGCGCGCCGTCTCCTCCGCCGAGCGATCCGCGACGGTGACGGGGGACCCGTCCGCCTTGGTGTCCACGGTGAGGACTGAGCGATAGTGGCTCAGCGCGACCGTGCCTACGACGCGCGCGAGCTCCTCGGCGGCCTCCAACAGTTCACGACTCACGCGGCCACCTCCCGTGTAGGAATCGCAACGGCGCGCATCGCGGCCTTCAAGGCGCGCACGGTGGTCGTGCCATCGTGCACGATGCCGGCGACGAGCGCCGCGTCGGCTCCCCCGACTACGAGCGCGTCGCAGACGTGAGCCGCGTGACCCGCGCCGCCCGATGCGATGACAGGGACCGCCACGCGCTCACTTACGGCGCGCGTCAACTCCAGGTCATAACCGCCGCGGGCGCCATCGCGGTCGATGCTGGTGAGCAGAATCTCCCCGGCGCCGTGCTGTGCGCATTCTTCCGCCCAGGCGATGGCGTCGAGATCAGTCGACACGCGACCGCCGGCCACCATCACGCGCCATCCGTCGTCCGTGCGCTTGGCATCGATGCTGGCCACGATGCACTGCCTGCCGAAGCGCGCAGCGCCTTCGGCAATCAGCGCTGGGCGCCGCACGGCGGCAGAGTTGACGGCAATCTTGTCGGCGCCCGAGCGCAGCGCCGCCGCCATCGCTTCGACGGAGTCAATGCCGCCGCCAATCGTCAGCGGGATGAACAGTCGTTCCGCCGTGCGGGACGCGAGCTCGAGCGTGGTGCGACGTCCCTCGTGCGTGGCGCCGATATCGAGGAACACGATCTCGTCGGCACCGTCGCGCTCGTAGCGCTCAGCGAGTGATACGGGGTCGCCGATGTCGCGCAGGTCGACGAACTGCGTGCCCTTCACTACGCGGCCGCCATCGACGTCGAGACAGACGATGAGTCGTCGGGTCAGCATCACTGGGCCTCGAGTGCGACGGCGCCCTTGGTGCTGAACACAGTGCCGCTGTCGCGGGCGGCCTCGCGCAACGCGAAGCCGAGGGCCTTGAACGCGGCCTCAACGATGTGGTGGCGGTCCTCGCCGCGCAGGACGCGCAGGTGGAGCGTGAATCGCGCGGCATCGCAGAACGAACGCATCCAGTGTTCGTAGAGCGAGCTCGGGATCGGCCCTTCGTAGTACGGTCGGCCGCCAATGTCGAGCACGGCCTGCACGAGCGCCTCGTCCATTGGCACCGTACGCTCGCCATAGCGCGCCGCGGTGGCCGGTATGGCCTTCGCAACCGCCGCGCCAACCGTGAGCGCCACGTCCTCGATGATGTGGTGGCGCAGGTCCCCGCTTGCGTCAACGGTGAGATCAAGGCCGCTGTACTTGGCCAGCGCCGTGAGCATATGGTCGAGAAACGGCACCGACGTGGCGACCCGCGCGACGCCGGTGCCCAGGACGGCCTCGACCCGAATCGTCGTTTCGCGCGTGACGCGCTCGACCACCACGGGCTGCGCGGTCATTCGGCGAACTCCTCGGCCACCACGCGCGGATCCAGCGCCTCCGTGTACAGCGCCATTCCAAGAATCGTGGCTGCGACCCCGCGATCCTCGAGGGATCTGAGGTCCTGCATCGAGCCCACGCCTCCGGACGCCAGCACGGGCCACGGGGCGACGTCGACGATGTCTGCCATCAGCGCGAGGTCCGCGCCCTGCATCCGTCCCTCTTTGTGCACCGCGGTGACTAGGAGCGCCGCGAGCGGGAGGTCGCGCAACTCGTCCACGAGGTCGAGCACCGTGCGCGTCGTCTGCTTCGCCCAGCCACGCGTGACGACGTTGCGACCGTTGACGTCGGCGGCGAGCACAAGTCGGTCCGGCGAGCGGTCGGTCATCTCCTCGAGCCAGCGTGGATCCTCCACGCCTCGCGTGCCGATGACGACCCGGTCGGCTCCCTCCTCGAGCAATGCATCGATCGCGTCGTCGTCGCGGATCCCGCCGCCGACCTGCACGGGCACCGAGGCGGTCGCGATCAGGTCGCGTACCAACTCCCGGTTGCGCCCGCGCCCGGTGGCCGCATCGAGATCGACGATGTGCAGGCGGCTGAAGCCCGCCAGGGCCCAGCGTCGCGCCACTTCTATGGGATCGTCAAGGCGCACCGCCTCCTTGGCATAGTCGCCGCCGACGAGTTGCACGCAGCGGCCTTCTCGAAGATCGATTGCGGGAATTGCGAGCATTAGCGGGAGAACGAGAAAGGGGAGATGCCGAAGGCCTCGGCGAGAAAGGCCTGCACGAAGCGCACGCCGGGGGCACTGCTCTTTTCGGGATGAAACTGTACGCCGACGCAGGACGCGGTGCGCACGATGGCGGGAAAGCGATCGCCTTCGTGCTCCGACCACGCAGAGACGGCCGAGTCAGATGCGGGCCGACACGCAAAGCTGTTCGCATAGTAGGCCGTGGCAAGGCCGCTCGCCGCTAACAGCGGCTCGCCGTCGTCGGCGACCGTGTTCCAGCCGATCTGCGGCAGGCGGCCGGCCTTGAGGCGCGTGACGGAACCGCGGAACACGCCGAGTCCTCGGCCTTCGCCCTCGTCGCTCGTCTCGAACAGCAGTTGCATCCCGAGGCAGATGCCGAGGGTCGGGAGTCCACTGCGGATTACCTCGCGCATTGGCTCGAGACCGGGCGCCAGTCGCTCGGCAGCCGGCGCGAAGGCGCCCACGCCCGGCAGTACGAGCGCGTCCGTCGCGACTGCGGCAATCGGGTCCGCGACAATCCGCACCTCCGTGCGCGGACCGGCCAACGCCTTCGCCAGCGAGTGCAGGTTGCCTGCCCCGTAGTCAAAGATGGTCACGCGCTTCACGGCCAGATTCCCGCGGCCGCGTCGGCGGCGCGAGCGAGCAAGGTCCAAGGTGCGCTACCGATTCGCACGGCCTCACCGACTCCGGCGAGCCCGCTGAAGGCGCGCACGCCGATGCCGCGCGCCTGGAACTGCGCCGCAACCGCCACGGCCGGCTCGGCCGTCTGCAGAAAGGCGAAGTTGCCCTCGGAACGCCACGGGCGAACGCCCGCACGCCCCTCGAGCCCGGCGACGAAACGATCTCGCGCGGCGCGCGATTCCGTCGTCACCTGCGCAAGCCACGCCGCATCGTTTGTGAGGGCAGCCACCGCGGCACGTTCCGCGAGCGCGTTCACCTTGTACGGGCCTCGCGCCTTGGCGACCGCGGCCACGAGCGCGCGTCCTCCGGTCGCATAGCCCACGCGGAGCCCAGCGAGTCCCCACGCCTTCGAGAACGTGCGCGTGACTAACACGTTCTCCCGCGCGGCCGCTTCGCGCCGCAGGTCGTGGGCATCGCTGAACTCGCCATAGGCCTCGTCGAGCAACACCACCCCCGGCGCGCGATCGAATAGCCGCAGGAGTTCGGTGCGCGGCGTCACCGTTCCGGTCGGATTGTTCGGCGAGCAGACATAGATGAGCGGTGCGCGCGTCGCCAGCAGGGCATCGACGTCCATCGCACCGTCGCGCGTGAGGGCCACGCCGACCGGGCGCAGCGAGTTGAGCCGCGCGAAGGTCGCCAGCATCGAGAACGTGGGATCCGCGTGTGCGACGGTCGCGCCCGGACTGCCACACGCGCGGAGCCAGGCGTCAATGAGGTCGTCACTCCCACAGCCCGCGATGACCTGGTCGCGGGCCACGCCCAGTTGGTCCGCGATGGTGGCGGTGAGATCCGCTGCGCTCACCGAGGGATACTCGGCCAGCTGCGTCGCCGACGAGTCGCGCACGACCGCGACAGCCGACGGCGCGGGTCCCCAGAGACTGACGTTGTCGCGCAAGTCGAGCGTGACGCCGTCGAGCGGCTGCGGCGCGTACAGCGGAATGGAGGCGAGATCGCCCCGCGCGATGAGGCTCATCGGCTCCCCCACTGCTCGGCAGCGGCTGCGTGCGCCGGCAGGCCTTCAGCCCGCGCGAACGTGGCGACATCTCCCGCGAGCGAGGCCGCGACAGGCGGCGACACCCGTTGCCACGTCGTCCACCGCACGAAATCCGCCGTGGAGAGGCCCGACCACACGCGCGACAGCCCGCCCGTGGGAAGCACGTGGTTGGCGCCCGTCATATAGTCACCGAAGCTGACGCTGGCCGACTCGCCGACAAAGACCGTTCCGGCATTGCGCAGTTGCGAGACGACGGCGGACTCGCGGTCCGTGGACACCGCGACCAAGAGGTGCTCCGCGGCCCAACGATTGGCGAAGGCGATTGCCGCGTCCAGCGACGGTGCGGCGATGAGCGCGCCGCGTGCGGCGAACGCAGCGCGAATGATTGCCGCGCGCGGCTCTTCGTCGATGACGCGATCGATCTCTTGCGCGACGGCGCGAATCAGCGCGTCCGAATCCGAGACGAGCACCACTGCGGCGACAGGGTCGTGCTCCGCCTGCGCGAGCATCTCGCGCGCGAGCACCTCGGGCGTCGCACTCCCGTCGGCGAGAATCAGGAGCTCCGACGGGCCCGCCGGGGCGTCAATGCCGACGCGGTTCGAGACCTGCAGCTTTGCCTCGGCGACCCACGCATTCCCCGGGCCGACGATGCGGTCAACCGCCGGCACGGACTGTGTGCCAAACGCCATCGCGGCAATCGCACCCGCGCCGCCGACTGCGAACACGCGATCGGCGCCCGCCATCGCGGCGGCGGCGAGCACCACGGAACTCGGAGACCCGGAGGCGTCGGGCGGCGAGCAGACGATGATCTCGCCGACGCCTGCGACACGGGCGGGCACGACGCCCATCAAGAGCGAGCTCGGGTACGCGGCGCGCCCTCCGGGCGCGTACACGCCGACGCGTTGCAGGGCGTCGGGACGTCGCCCGATCACGACACCGTCGGCGGTGACCAACTCCTGCGGACGCGGACGAAACGACTCGTGCACCTCGCGAACGTTGGCGGTTGAGCGCTCCAGAGCCCGGCGCAGCGCGGGCTCCAACGATGCGAGCGCCTGGTCCCAGCGCGCGCGCGGCACCTCGAGGTCGTTAAGCGTCGCACCGTCGAACTGGCGCGCGAGGCTGCGGAGCGCGTCGTCTCCCTCGGTGCGAACGCGCGCGAGGATGTCCGCCGTGTCGGCGCGCACCGCCGCATCACCACTCGTGGATCGATTGAAGAGCACGGACACGGCACCTGCGTCGAGTGCGTCGGCCGAGCCGACCACGGCAAAGGAGAGTGGACTCACGGCAGCAGTCGCTCGATGCGGGTGACGAGAATCCCCTCGGCGCCGACCGCCTTGAGGTCGTTGACCGTGCGATAGACGGACTTCGCCGGGCACACCGCGTGCACCGCGACCTTGGAGCCGCCGTTCATCACGTCAATGACCGTCGGGCCCGAGATGCCCGGGAGGATGCGCCGGACGTCGTCGAGCCGCGCGCGGGGCACGTTGGCCATCAGGTAACGCTGGTCGCGTGCGGCGAGCACCGAGGCGAGCGCGTCAACGAGTTCGCGGAGGGTGCGGTCCCGGTCACCGACCGGTGCGTGAGCGGTGCCGACGCCGGCGACCACGAGTCGCGCCGTGGACTCGAGTACGGTCTCGATTTCGCGCAGCCCGTTGACGCGCAGCGTCGAGCCGGTCGACGTGAGATCGACGACGACATCGGCGATGCCAAGATGAGGGGCGACTTCGACCGCTCCGGATACGGGCACGAGCTGCACCGAGCGTCCGCGCGCCGCAAAGAACGTCTCCGTGAGCCGCGGAAACACGGTCGCCACACGTGCGCCGGTCGAGAGGTCCTGCAGCGAGGTGATGCGCGAGTCCTCGCGGGCCGCCACCACCAGCCGGCAGCGACCGAAGCCAAGGTCGAGGCGCGATTCAAGCGGCCGTCCCGACTCGGCGACGAGGTCCCAGCCGGTGATGCCCGCATCGGCCGCGCCGTCCGCGACGAACTCCGGGATGTCCTGCGCGCGGACGAAGATGGCCTCAAACTCTCCACCGAGACTGGCGACCAGCGCGCGCTCGGAGGACGCGCGGACCTCGAGTCCGGCGTCCGCGAGCAGCGAACGCGCCTCCTCGTGGAGGCGGCCTTTGTTGGGAATGGCAAGACGAAGCATTAGGAAGTCGGAGAAAAGAAAAAGACCCGGCCGATCGAAATCGGACGGGTCAATGGAGTGAGGCGCTGTGCGGGAGCCTTACGGGCTCGCCTCCACGTACGCGTGCACGCCACGACCCGTCGGGCCGTGATGATGCGCGTGATGGTGGCGGAGGCTTTGCATTGACCGAAGCGTAGTCGAGCGGGTTGCAGTCGTCAACGTGAACAGCGTCCAGCGCGATGGGGAACGGGGCGTCGGAGCGAGGGGTTCACTTGGCACGGAGGGGCGCTTGTGATATTTTTCACAACTCACGGCCCTGCCCGTGTTTTGCTCGAACATCACATTTTTCTGTACGGCCTGGAGGCTATTCGCAATGCTGTTCAATCGTCTGGCGCTCGCTGCTGCTGTTGTCACTCTCGTCGCCTGCGGCGGCGGTTCCGATTCTGCGCCGGCGGCTGAGTCCACGCCGGCGGCCGACGCCGCTCCCGCTGCGGCGGCCACTGGCGCGATCGCCTACGCGGCGCCCACTGGCACGACCCACGAGGTCAAGATGGTCGGTGACGACAAGGGCTATCGCTTCGAGCCCGCGGAGCTCACCATCAAGGCTGGCGACGCCGTGAAGTTCGTGGCCGTCTCGGGCTTCCCGCACAACGTCGCGTTCGTCGCCACCGGTCTGGCCGAGGACGTGAAGAAGCAGCTCGACGCCAACTTCGGCACGTTCCGGATGGCGGAGCTCTCGTCGAATATGTACACGATCGCTGGCGAGTCCGCGACGATTTCGTTCGCGAACATCCCGGCTGGCAAGTACGAGTTCAATTGCACGCCGCACCTCGCGATGGGGATGAAGGGCGTCGTCACGGTCCAGTAAGCACTCGGCGCGCACGGCGCGCCGGAGAATGACCGAGCGGGCGGTGGCGAGCGTGGCTCGCCGCCGCCCGTTTGCATCTCACTGCCGGCACCGCTACTAGTCCCTCTATGCTCGGTCCCGCCGCTGCACGGCTGCGCCCGCCTGTGGCGCCACTTCGCGGATTTCCCTGGTTCGCCGCGCGCCTCAGTCTCGCGGTCGCGCGCACGCGTCGCTTCACTCGGTGGTGGTCCGGTGTCGGCGGCGCTGTCGTCGCCGTGGCGCTGCTGGTGCCAGCGGTGGGGCGCGACCGCGGTGCCGATTCCGCCGTCGCGCTCGAACAGGCGGCCGTCGACTCCCTGCGGACGGCGGGGCGCCTGCGACAATTGCGCGCACTGTCGCAGAACGCCGACACGGCCCTCGCCGAAGCGCTCGCCGCGAGCGAGCGCGTGCCCGTGCGCCGCAGAGCACGCTCGACCACCGATCCATCGGTACGCTCGCTGGCGCGTGCGCTGGCTCGCGCCGACTCCACGCGGAGCGCCGCGAGCTATCTCGCCCTCGCCGACGAACCGCTCGTCCGCTATGGCCCGCGAATGCGTGCGTTTGCAGACTCGCTCGCACGCACGCAGGATGCGCGGGAAGTGCGCCGCCTGGGGCTCACCATTGCCCAGATGGCGCAGTATCGTCTCGCGGCGCTCGAGGAGGGGCCCGTGCGCGAGGACCGCGTGGTCGCCGAAACGCCGCCGGACACGGCCGCGCTTCGAGCGCTGTCGGTTGCGCTGGCCGACAGCGTGCGGCGCGCGTCAGCCAGACACGCGGACCGCGTCGCCGACGTGGCGCGGCTCGATTCGACTGCACGTGCGATGCGTGAGGCAGTGCCGGCGCTCTCGATGGGACCGCTGCTCCTCTTGATTCTCCTGCTCGGACTCTTCGTCCGCGTCGGGACCGCGCTGCTGCAGGAGTTGGGCGCCCCTACGCTCGCGCACAGCGTCGAAGCCGAACGCGCCGTCGGTGCCCCCGCCCTCGCCCTCGTGCGTGATCCGCTGCCCGAGGGCCCGCTGCGGTTCCGGCCCAGCGGCGTCGATCCGTTTCGCGTGCTCTATCTGGCGCTGACGTCCACGGGAACGCGGGCGCGTTCGGTCATCGTGACGGGCCGCGAGCCGCTCATCGCGGCGGCGGCTGGCGCCCGACTGGCGATTGCCGCCGCCGCGGACCATCGCACGACGCTCGTGGTGGATCTCGATCCGGAGCAGATCGCACTCGCTCGCATCTTTCGCGATCATCCGGAGCCGGGATTCACCGACGCGCTTGCACAGGCGTTTCAGTGGCGAGAAGTGGCGCGTGCCGTCGGCTCGAGCGATGGGCTCGCATTGCAGATGCTGCCCGCCGGAACCGCCCGAGATCCGGTGCCGGATGCGCCACGCGCTGAGGCCTGCGCGTCCTTCCGAGCGTTTCGTGAAGCGTTTGAACTGACGATTGTGGTCGCAGCCCTGAGCGACTTGGCCCTCGCGCGCGAGCTATTGCCCGGCGCGCCCGTGGTCCTGAGTGCCACGATTGGCGAGACGCCGATTGATCAGTTCGTGGGCGATGCCCGCGACACGGAGCGTTCGGGCGAGCGATTGCACAGCCTCGCCCTGTGGGATGCGCCTCGCCCCCAGCTTCCGTCGCGAGCGGAGTTGGCGGCACACCTTTCGAAACGAAAGGGACGCACGCCGGGTGGCTCATTCAAGGCGGTTCAAGAAGCCATCAACAAGCCATCACAAAGCTAGCATCATTGTTGTGAGCCGCGGCTTCCTCGAGACCGCTCCCTGGCTCCCGACTCCGCAGCAAGCAAAAGTCCAACGCACAAACTATGTTCCCGAACCCGTGATGACCGGCTACTCCGACCGCATCAACCACGCCTTCGCATTCGCGGCGAAGCACCACGACCGACAGGTGCGCAAGGGCACGCGCCTGCCGTACCTCACGCACCCCGCCAATGTCGCTGTGATCCTCACGCGCTACGGGCGCGATGAGGACACCGTCATCGCGGGCATTCTGCACGATGTCGTCGAAGACTGCGTGCGCGAGGGTTGGACACGCGAGATGCTCGAAGACCGCATCGCAACGAAGTTCGGTGAGCCCGTCTTGGCGGCCGTGCTCGCCGTCACGAAGCGCAAGTTCGATGACGACGGCATCGAGCTCTCGCGCGAGGACATTCGGGCGGACTATCTGCGACGGCTCGCCGATGCGTCGGAGTCGGCGCGCTGGGTCTGTGCCGCCGACAAGGTGCACAATGCCGGTAGCATTCTGGCCGATCTGCGGCGCACGATTGACGCCGAGAGCGTATGGAGCCGATTCAGCGGTGGGCGCACAGGATCCCTGCAGTGGTACCGCGACGTGCGAGACCGCCTGGCCGAAGTCGGGTTTGCGGCGCCGATCCTTGCGGAGCTCTCGGCGCTAGTCAGTGCCCTCGACGCCGCGTAGGCGGCGCCGCGAGGCGACCGGGCACTTCCCTTCCCTGCGCGCTAGCGACTCGTCGTCGGATACGTGCGCGCGACGTACTCGTTCAGAATCTCCAGAAACTCCGGAACGATCTGGTCGCCCTTGAGCGTCACGCGCAGCTTGCCGTCGACGTACACCGGTGCCTTGGGCTCCTCGAACGTTCCGGGCAATGAGATGCCGATGTTGGCGTGCTTGGATTCGCCGGGGCCGTTCACGACGCAGCCCATCACCGCGACTTTCATTTCCTCCACGCCGGGATGCGCGTCACGCCACACGGGCATCTGCTCGCGCAGGTAGTTCTGAATGTCCTCGGCCATCTTCTGAAAGAACGTCGAGGTCGTGCGGCCGCACCCAGGACAGGCCGTGACCTGCGGCGTGAACGATCGCAGCTCGAGCGACTGCAGGATCTGTTGCGCGACGAGCACTTCCTCCGTCCGGTCTCCGCCTGGGCGCGGCGTGAGCGAGACGCGAATGGTGTCGCCGATCCCCTCGCTCAGCAGCAACGAAAGCGCGGCGGTAGTCGCCACCACTCCCTTCGTGCCCAGACCGGCTTCCGTCAGGCCGAGATGTAGCGGGTAGTCGCAGCGCGCCGCGAGCCGCCGATACACGGTGACGAGATCCTGGACCTGCGAGATCTTGGCCGAGATCAGGATTTGGTCGTGCCGAAGGCCGGTTTCTTCCGCCAGCGCGGCGGAGCGCAGCGCGGACTCCAGCATCGCCTCGAAGTAGACCTGCTTGGCGTCAAGCGGCTCGGCACGCGCGGCGTTCTGGTCCATCATCTGGGTGAGCAGGTCCTGGTCGAGCGAACCCCAGTTCACACCGATGCGGACCGGCTTGCCGTGGTCCACGGCGACCTGGACGATGGTGCGGAAGTTGTCGTCGCGATGCTTGGTCCCGACGTTCCCGGGATTGATTCGGTACTTGCTGAGCGCCGCGGCGGTCTCCGGATACTTCCGCAGCAACAAGTGACCGTTGTAATGAAAGTCGCCGACGATGGGCACGTTGAGCCCCTTGTCGGCGAGCCGCTGCATCAGCTCAGGGACGGCCGCCGCCGCCGCGTCATTGTTGACGGTGACGCGCACGATCTGCGATCCGGCGCGCCACAGCGCCGCCACCTGGGTCGCCGTGCTCACGGGGTCTGCGGTGTCCGTGTTCGTCATCGACTGGACGACCACGGGGTGGTCGGAGCCGACGAGCACGCCCCCGATGTTGGCGGTGACAGACTTGCGGCGGGGCTTGAACGGAGAGGACACGGGCGAGAAGGCGTGAGGGACGGCGGCCGGCCGCGCTCTGCGCGCCACGTCGCCGGACTAATGGTAGCAAAGCGGGGTCGGGGGCCCAACGGTTCCGGCCGCAAAACCCCGCTATTGCGGCCCTATCGAGGGCGGGCTAGCTTTGGTACGTCCCTTGGACCGCCTAAGGGATGATCCAACGCGAGGGATCTTAGGGTCTCGCGAGTCCGATTGTGCAGGTGCGGCGCGTTCCGCTCCCAGCATCAATCAACATCATCAGGAGTAGGGAATGCGTACGACCGGCAAGGTGAAGTGGTTCAACGACGCGAAGGGCTTCGGGTTCATCACGCCCGACAACGGGACCAAGGATTGCTTCGTGCACTACAGCGCGATCCAGGGCACCGGCTTCAAGTCGCTCGCCGAGGGTGACACCGTCGAGTTCGATATCGTGCAGGGGGCCAAGGGTCCGGCTGCCGAGAACGTCTCGAAGGTTTCGTAACCACGAGCCGGCACAATCGGGCGGGCGCTCCGAGCATAGCTCGGAGCGCCCGTTTGACTTTCTAGGCGAGACGTCTGGGCGGACGACCGCGCCGCGGGCGCACGACGGACTCGACGGCGGCCTCGTAGCGGCGGCGGAGCTCGTTTCGAAGGGCCGGGAGGTCCATTTCGAGCCGCACAAGAGGACCCATCTGAAGACGGCCGGGCGCGTCGGCTTCGATGAGCGCGCGGGCCAGGCGATTCGCCTCCCGGGCGGACAA
>CAYPYY010000043.1:17625-22778 GCA_964414995.1 uncultured Gemmatimonas sp. | reverse complement strand
ACTCGATGGTCTCGCGGTCGCGGGCGGGATTCACCGAGCCATCGACGTGAATGACGTCCGGGTCGTCGAAGCAGCGCACGACGTGCACGATGGCATCGGTCTCGCGGATGTTGCTGAGGAAGGCGTTGCCGCGGCCCTCACCCTTGCTCGCACCCTTCACAAGGCCGGCGATGTCCACGAACTGCACGGCAGCGGGGACGGTGCGCTCGGGGTTCACGATCTCGGCCAGCTTCTCGAGGCGGGGATCGGGGACGTTCACGACGCCGACGTTGGGGTCGATGGTGCAGAAGGGGTAGTTCGCGGCCTCGGCCTTGGCGGCGGTGAGGGCGTTGAAGAGGCTTGATTTGCCGACGTTGGGGAGGCCGACGATTCCCAGGCTTAGCATTTAACTGCAGTCGTGAGTATTGAGTTGTGAGTTGTGAGATGAAAGGTAACCGGAGGCGGGAGGGCGGGTCGGTGCTTCGCGTCGGCTGCGGTATCCTGCGCTATGCAACCTTTTCGAGGACTCGCGGTGTGGGAGAAGGCGCACGCGCTGACCGTGCGCGTCTATCAGCTCACTGAAGGGGGGACGATGCACCGCTTCCCCGGGCTTTCGGCGCAGCTCCGGCGCTCCGTGGCAGCCGTTCCCACCAACATTGCGGAAGGCAGCGGACACGTCTCGGCGGCCCAGTTCAATCGGTTTCTGGAGATCGCGCTGGCCTCGGCGTCTGAGGCCGACTATCAGCTCTTGCTCGCCAAGGATCTTTCGATGGTCTCGAACAAGGAGTACGCCCAGCTCGAGGCGCGCATCAGCGAGGTGCGCGCGATGCTCGTCGGATTGCGACGCCGAGTGCTTGAGCAGCGCGGCAAGCCCTCGTCGCGCACGGCCAAGGCAAAGTAAAAGGGGACGAGAGCCAATCGCTCTCGCCCCCCGGTACTGCCTGATTCTCACGACTCAATACTCACGACTCATAACGGCAGTTGTGAGTGGTGAGTTGTGAGTTCGAAGAATCAGTTACGCGATGAACCACGGCGCAAGCACCAACGACACCACCGACATCAACTTGATGAGAATATTCATCGCCGGCCCCGACGTATCCTTGAACGGATCGCCGACCGTATCTCCCACCACCGCGGCCTTGTGCACATCCGAGCCCTTGCCGCCGTGGATCCCGCCCTCGATCGCCTTCTTGGCGTTGTCCCACGCGCCGCCGGCGTTGGCCATAAACAGCGCCATCATCACGCCCGTCACCGTCGCGCCGGCGAGCAGGCCGCCGAGCGCGCGAACGCCGAAGAACTTGCCCACGATCACCGGCAGCAGCACGGCGGCGAGGCCGGGGAGGATCATCTCCTTCAGCGCGGCCGTCGTCGAGATGTCCACGCAGCGCGCGGAATCCGGCTTCACGCCTTCCTTGCCCTCGAGCAGGCCCGGGATCTCGCGGAACTGGCGGCGGACTTCCTCCACCATTCCCTGCGCGGCGCGGCCGACCGCCGTCATCGTCTGCGCGCCCACGAAGAAGGGCATCACGCCACCGATGAAGAGGCCGATCACGACCATCGGATCCACGAGGTTCAATCCCTCCTGGTTCAGGCCCACCGCCGAGGCGTAGGCCGAGAACATCGCCAGCGCGGTGAGCGCGGCGGAGCCGATCGCGAAGCCCTTGCCGATCGCGGCCGTGGTGTTGCCGAGCGCGTCGAGCGAGTCCGTGATTTTGCGGACCTCGGGGCCGAGGTGGCTCATCTCCGAGATGCCACCGGCGTTGTCCGAGATCGGGCCGTAGGCGTCGACCGACATCGTCACGCCGACGGTGGCGAGCATTCCGACCGCCGCGATGGCGACGCCATAGAGGCCGGCCGAGACGACCGAGACGTACATCGCGCCGCAGATGAGCAGCACGGGAACAATCGTGGACTCCATTCCCACGGCGAGGCCGGCGATGATGTTCGTCGCCGGACCCGTCTTCGACGACTCGGCGATGCGCAGCACCGGCTTGGCGGCCGTGTAGTACTCGGTCACGAGTCCGATGAGGACGCCGGACACGGTGCCCGCGACAACGGCGTAAAACGGCCCCATCGCCGGTAGCGGGTTCCTCGTGACGGGATCAATCATATTCAGCGGCATCATTCCCGTGAGCACGTACGCGAACGCGAGGAAAAGGCCGGCCGCGATGAACGTCACCGCGCGCAGGGCGCTTGCCGGATTGCCCTTGGCGAGCACGCGCATCAGCGCGATGCCGATCAGCGAGGCCACCAGGCCGGCCGCCGTGTACGCCAGCGGCAACATCACGGCCGCAAGGCGGAACTCATCGGTGATGCGCACCGACGACGCCGCGAGGGCGATCGTCGCGATGATGGCGCCGACGTACGACTCAAAGATGTCCGCGCCGAGGCCAGCGACGTCGCCGACGTTGTCACCGACGTTGTCGGCGATGGTGGCGGGGTTGCGCGGGTCATCCTCGGGGATGCCGGCCTCAACCTTGCCGACGAGGTCCGCGCCGACGTCCGCCGCCTTCGTATAGATACCGCCGCCTACGCGGGCGAACAGCGCGATCGAACTCGCGCCCATCGCGAAGCCCGAGATGATTTCGCCGAAGGTCTTGAAGCCCGTGGCGTTGAGGTAGCTCTTTTGCCACAGGAAGACGATCGAGATGCCGACGAGTCCGAGCGCGGCGACGGCGAGGCCCATCACGGCGCCACCGCCGAAGGCGATGCGCAGCGCGGCCGCCTGGCCGCTGGCGCGCGCCGCTTCCGACGTCCGCACGTTGGCCTTGGTGGCCGAGCTCATTCCGGCCCAGCCCGCGGCGATCGAGCACAGGCCGCCGAGCGCGTAGCTCAGGCCCGTGGCCGTGTGTCCGGTCGCGTACGCGAGCAGGACGGCGACAACGGCGAGGAACGGCAGCAGCACCGTGTACTCGCGCTTCAGGAAGGCCATTGCGCCGAGCTGGATCTGCTCGGCGAGGTCCTGCATCGCCTTCGTGCCGGGGGAGTGGCGGACGATGCCAACGTAGGTCAGGTAGCAGGCGACGAGGCCGACTACGCCAATCCCAAGGGCATACGTCGAGATGTTCTCAAGCATCGGGGGAGTGGTTGAGGTGGGTCAACGGTTAAAGCGATTCATCGTCACGGCGATGCCTTCCACGGCCCAGAGGCGTAGCGCCTCCTCGAGGGTCGGCAGGAGGGAGCGCACCGTCTCCGCCTCTGCCTTCCCGAACCGGTCCAACACGTAGTCGGCGAGATCGCCGCTGCGCCGTTGCGGATCCGCGGGCCCGACGCCCACGCGCAACCGCGCGTACTCCTGGCCCTTGAGCGCGTGCTCGATGCTCTTGAGGCCATTGTGTCCGCCGGCGGAGCCGCGGGCACGAAACCGGTAGGTGCCGGTCTCCAACTGCACTTCATCCGAGACGACCAACAGGTCGTTGGCCGCGGCCCAGAACGGGCGCCGCAGCCAGGGCTTGAGGACGTTGCCCGAGAGGTTCATAAAGGTCAGCGGCTTGACCAACCGCACCTTCACGTTGCCCAGCCTGCCCGAGGCGGTCATCGCCTCGCCGTCCTTCCGCCACGTGCCGCACCGCCACACGTCGGCGAGGTGGTCGACCACCCACCAGCCGACGTTGTGGCGCGTGTCGGCGTACTCCTGCCCGGGATTCCCGAGCCCGAGGATGACTTTCATCGCAGGGCTGTGCGAATCCCGTGCAGGTCCGGCTTACTTGGCCTCGGCCTCTTCGTCGCCGGCCTTCGGCTTGCGAATGAGCTCGGGCTCGGCCGGCGCAGCCGCAGCGTCGGCGGCGGGGGCCGCCTCGGCCTCGACCTTCGGCGCCGCGCAGACGCAGACCGTCGCGTCGGCGTCGGAGAGCAGCTCGACGCCCTCGGGGAGCACGATCTCACCGGCGTGAATCGACTTGCCGATCCCCAGCGGTGTGACGTCCACGTTGATGTGGCCCGGGATGTTCACCGGATCCACCGAGATCTCGAGCTCGTGCATAATCTGGTCGAGGATGCCGCCGCCGTGGCGGACGCCGTCTGGCGTGCCGACGAAGTGCAGCGGGACCTTCACCGAGACCTTCTCGCCGGCGACCAGTTCCTGGAAGTCGACGTGCAGGATCTGCTTCTTGTAGGGATGGCGCTGGATCTCGCGGATCAGCGTGCGCGCGGTGCCGGTGCCCAGTGCGAGCTCGATGACGGTGCTCTGGTAGGGCACCTTCTCGAGGAGGAGCGTGAGCTCGTGCGCGTTGAGCTCGAGCGCGAGCGGCTCGCGGGCGTGCCCGTAGATGATCGCCGGCACGCTGCCAGCGGCGCGCAGCTTGCGTGCGACGCCCTTGCCGGTCGTCGCGCGGGTCTTGGCGGAAAGATTTGCGGTTGCCATTGCGGTACTTCCTGTCAGAAAAGATTCGCGATCGGTGGTGTGGGTGCCCGGCGAATTCCGGCCCAGTGCCGATCAACTGTGCTGCACCTGCGTCCTGCACCTTCGTCCTGCACCTGCGAACTGCGTCGTGCTCCGCTCGATGACTACTCGAACAGCGAACTCACACTCTGGTCCGAGTGCGTAAACCGAATCGCCTTGGCGAGCAGGTCGCCCACCGACAGCACCGTCAGCGTCGGGAACCGACGTGACTCCGGAATGGCGATCGAATCGGTGACCGCGACCTCGGTGATCGGCGCGTCCTGCAGCCGCTGCACCGCCGGCCCGCTCAAGAGCGCGTGCGTGGCGCACACGTAGATCTCGCGCGCGCCGAGCTTCTTGAGCGCCTTCGCGGCCTCGGACACGGTGCCGGCGGTGTCGATCATATCGTCCGCCAAGAGACAATCGCGCCCCTCGACCTCACCGACGACGTTCACCACCTCGGCCACGTTGGCCGTGGGGCGCCGCTTGTCGATGATGGCCAGTGACGCGTTCAAGCGCTTGGCGAAGCCGCGCGCCATCTTCGCCGAGCCCACGTCGGGCGCCACGACCACGGGATCGACCAACCCCTTCTTGCGGTAGTGCGCCGTGAACACGGGCGCCGCATAGAGGTGGTCAACGGGGATGTCGAAGAATCCCTGCAGCTGGTGGAAGTGAAAGTCGAGGCCGAGGATGCGGTCCGCGCCGGCCGTCGAGATCATATTGGCCAGGAGCTTGGCACCGATGGCGACGCGGGGCTGGTCCTTGCGATCCTGCCGCGCGTAGCCGTAGTAGG
>CAYPYY010000043.1:0-17525 GCA_964414995.1 uncultured Gemmatimonas sp. | reverse complement strand
CCGATGGCGACGCGGGGCTGGTCCTTGCGATCCTGCCGCGCGTAGCCGTAGTAGGGCATCACGCAGGTGATGCGCGCCGCGGAGGCTCGCTTCACCGCATCGACGAGCAGCAGAAGCTCGAGGATGTTGTCCGATGGCGTGTTCGTGGGCTGCACGATGAACACGTCCGCCCCGCGCACGTTCTCGTCGAGACGCACGAACACTTCGCCGTCGGCGAAGCGCGTGACGGTCGCTCGGCAGAGGTCGACGTCGAGCGACTTGGCAATCATCTCCGCGAGCGCACGATTGGCGTTGCCCGTGAGGATGCGAAAGCCCTTGATCGGTACGGCGAGGCCGTCCATCGTCGTCGAGGTGTAAGAGGCGGAAGGGATTGGAGATACGCACGGTCCCCGGCGGTGGCGGGACAGCCCCGAAAGCTATCGCGCTGGGGTCGGAAATGGCAGGGGGACCGACCGGGGGGAATGGCAGGGGCCACGACGCCTAGGTATCCTGTCCCCACGATGAAAGGCATCCTCCTCGCCGGAGGCTCCGGGACCCGTCTCGCACCGATGACGCGGGTGGTCTCGAAACAGCTGCTCCCGGTCTACGACAAGCCGCTGGTCTACTATCCCCTCGCGACCCTGATGCTGATGGGCGTGCGGGACATCTTGGTGATTTCGACGCCCGCGGATCTGCCGCGTTTTGAGTCGTTGCTTGGGGACGGCTCCGACTGGGGCATCTCGCTGCGCTATGCCGCTCAGGCGGCACCGGAGGGTCTCGCGCAGGCCTTCGTCGTCGGCCGGGAGTTCGTCGGCCGCGATCCCGTCACGCTGATTCTCGGGGACAACCTGTTCTTTGGCGCGGGGCTGGGGGCGCGGATGCGTGCGGCGCGTGAGCGCGTCGAACGAGATGGTGGCGCGACGATCTTCGGGTATCCGGTCCGCAATCCGGAGCGCTACGGCGTGGCCGAACTCGAGGCCGATGGCCGCGTGCGCCGGATCGTCGAGAAGCCGGCGCGGCCCGCGTCGAACATCGCGGTGACCGGCCTCTATTGCTACGACAACCGCGTCCTCGACATCGCCGCCGGGCTGCGCAAGTCGGCGCGCGGCGAGTACGAAATCACGGATGTGAACGCCGCGTACCTCGCCGCCGGCGCGCTGCGGCTCGAGCAGTTGGGGCGGGGAATGGCTTGGCTCGATACGGGCACGGTGCAGGCGCTGCAGGAGGCGGCGCAGTTCGTCGAGGCCATCGAGGCGCGCCAGGGGCTCAAGATTGGCGCACCGGAGGAAGTGGCGTTTCGAATGGGCTTCATCGATCGCGAGCGGCTGCTCGCGCTCGCGGCACCGCTGGCGACGAGCGAGTACGGCGCCTACCTGCGCCGCGTGGCCGAGGACGGCCGGTGAGCGCACCGCGTGTGGTGATGGTGACGGGCGCCGCGGGATTCATCGGTGCGAACACGGTGGCGTGGCTGCTGCGCAACCGCCCTGAGGTGTTTGTCGTCTCGTACGACGCCTTCACCTATGCGGCGCACCCTGACTCGCTGGCGATGGTCACCGCCGGGTTCGAGCAGCGGCACGCACTGGTGCGCGGCGACGTGCGCGACGCGGCGCAGCTGCACGCGGTGCTCTCGGGTCGCGCGCACGATGCCACGGGCGCGGCGATTCCGTCGCCCGACACGATCTGGCATCTGGCCGCCGAGACGCACGTGGATCGGTCGATCCTCGATCCGACGACGTTCGTGGATGCCAACGTGGGCGGCACGCTGCGCGTGCTCGAAGAAGTCCGCGCCGCCGCTCAGCGCGGCCAACACCTTCGTCTCGTCCACGTCTCCACCGACGAGGTCTATGGATCGCTCGCGCCGACCGATGCGCCGTTCGTCGAGGGGCGCGCGCTCGATCCGTCCTCTCCGTACGCGGCAAGCAAGGCGGCCGCCGACCTGTTGGTCGCGGGCTGGGCGAAGACCTTCGGGCTCGATGCCGTCATCACGCGCTGCAGCAACAACTACGGGCCGTTCCAGTTTCCCGAGAAGCTGATTCCCCTGATGATCACGCGGGCGCTGGCCGGCGAGCGCCTGCCGGTGTACGGCGATGGCCGGCAGGTGCGCGACTGGCTGCACGTGGACGACCACGCGTCGGCGCTGTGGGCCGTGACGACATCGGCTGCCAGCGAGGGTCGCGTGTTTCACATCGGTGCGTCGGGGGAACGGGAGAACTTGGACGTCGTGCACCGCGTGCTGGACACGCTGGGCGCGGACCGCGGCCTGGTCGAGCACGTGCGCGACCGACCGGCGCACGACCGTCGTTACGCGATGGATGCGTCACGGCTGCGCGCCGAGACGGAGTGGTCGCCCCGCGTGTCGTTCGACGAGGGCCTCGCGGCGACGATTGCGTGGTACCGCGAACGCGAGACGTGGTGGCGCGCACTGCAGCGCGAGGCGCACCGGGCGTCCGACGCGCTCTACGCCACCGACGCGCGCTGAACCCCGTGTGGCGACGGATGCGCATCCAATGAACGTCCTGCTGTTGGGCGGATCGGGCCTCTTGGGCAGCGCGCTGCGTGCGAGTGTGCCTGCGAATGTCACGCTGGCAGCCCCTGCGCACGCCGCGCTCGACGTGCGCGACGCGAGTGCCGTGCGGGACGCGGTCGCGGTGCTGCGGCCCGAGTGGATCGTGAACTGCGTGGCCTTCACCGCCGTGGACCGCGCCGAGTCAGAACCCGAGGCGGCACGCGAACTGAACGTGACGCAGGTGGAACACGTCGCGGCAGCGGCCACCGCCGTGGGCGCGCGCGTCCTCCTGCCGAGCACGGACTACGTGTTCGACGGCTCGACGCGACATCCAGCGCGTGAAGCAGACGCGGTGGCGCCCCAGTCCGTGTATGCGCGCACCAAGCGGGACGGCGAGCGCGTGCTGCTGGAGGGCGCGGCGCAGGGCATCGTACTGCGCACGAGCTGGTTGTTTGGCGAAGGCGGGCGAAACTTCCCGGCGATGATGTGGACGCGCGCGCTCGCGCGTCAGACATCGCGCGTGGTGGACGACCAGTGGGGCACGCCGACGCATACCGCGGACCTGGCGCGCTGGTGTTGGGCGCTGATGGCGCGCGAGGTGCGCGGGTTGGTGCACGGCTCGCTCGCGGGCGAGACGACCTGGGCCGAGGTCGCGCGGCGTGTGTATGCGCGCGCGGGGTTCGCCGAGGGCGTGACCGGGGTGTCGAGCGCGGAGTACGGCGCGGCCGCCGTGCGGCCGCTCTACAGCGTGCTCGATTGCGCGCATCTCGAGTCACTGCTCGGAGCGCGGCGTCGTCCGTGGGAGACGGCGCTCGAGGAGTTCCTGGACCGACGCGCGATGGAGCGTGCGGCGTGACGGCGGTGCGCGTGGAATCGACGGAGCTCTCCGGACTCGTCCTCGTGCACCTTCGCGCGTTCCCCGACGCGCGCGGCTCGTTCCGCGAGACGTTCCGCGCGGAGCACTTCGCCGCGGCGGGCCTGCCGAGCGTCTTCTCGCAAGTGAACCTGTCGCGTTCGACCAAGGGCGTCGTGCGCGGCCTGCACTATCAGTGGGCGCCGCCGATGGCCAAGCTGATGCGCGTCGCGCGCGGACGAGCGTTTGTCGCTGCCGTGGACGTGCGGCACGACAGTCCGACCTGCGGGCGCGCGTGGTGGCGAGAGGTCCACGAGGACGAGGAACTCTGGATCTTCGCGCCCGCGGGTTTCGCGCGCGGCTTTCAGGCGCTCGCCGATCGCACCGAGGTCGAGTACCTCTGCACCGCGAGCTATGCGCCGGCTGCGGAGGGAGGCATCCGCTGGGACGATCCCGCGCTCGGGATTCCGTGGCCGCTGAGCGACGCGACCGTCTCGGACAAAGATCGCGCGGCACCGACGCTCGCGGAGTGGCTCCGCGGGCCGCAGGGGCGTGTGTTCAGCCGCTAAACCGCGATTGCCCCTGGTGGATTCGAACCACCATTCTCGGATCCAAAGACCGATGTCCTGCCATTGGACGAAGGGGCAGTGGCAGACGTGTTCGAAGCTAACGGCGCGGCTGGGCGCTTTCTAGTCGAGCAGGCGCACGGCGGGCACGCTGGTGGCGGTGCGGGTCTGCACCAAGCGCGTGCCTGCGGGGAAGGCCGCCGCATCGGCCTGGTGCCGTCGATCGAACACTCCGAATGCCGTTGACCCCGAACCGCTCATCCGCGCGATCCGAGCGCCGGCGGCCTGGAACTGCGCGACACACGCGTGGATCTCCGGGTGGCGAGCGAAGACCACCGCCTCGAGATCGTTCGCCGCGAGTCGCATCACGTGGTCCCAGCGGTCCACGTCGCTGAGATGGAGCGGAGCCGGCGCGGCGAGCGGCGCACCCGCGTGTGCCTCCGCGAACCACCGGAACGCGGCGGCCGTCTCGACGCCGAACGGCGGCAACGCTAAAAGGACCTCGCGGGCTGGGAGCGGCGGGAGCGCGAGCAGGCGCTCTCCGCGGCCCCACGCCAGCGCCAGTGGAGCATCGGCCGTGAGAAACGGCACGTCCGCGCCGAGCTGCAGGGCCAGCGTCATCAACTCGGCCGCAGCCAGTGGACGGGGCGCAAGCGCGTTCAGGGCGCGGAGCACCGCGCCCGCGTCGGCACTGCCGCCGCCGAGGCCGCCGCCCGCCGGAATCCGCTTCTCGATCTCGATGTGAAAGCCCGTGGGCCACTGCGCAGCGTCAGCAAACCGCGCTGCGGCGCGATACGCGAGATTCTGCTCGGCCGGCAGGTCGAGACCGGCGCACTCGAGCGAACGCGTCTTCGTGTCGGTGGCGACGCGCACGGTATCGGCCAGCTCGATGCGAATGAACAGCGATTCGAGCTGGTGATAGCCGGACGCCTCGCGGGCCAGGACGGCCAGGCGGAGATTCAGCTTGGCCTGGGCCTCGACGCTCGCGGCCGTGGCGCTCACGTTGACCCCTTGAGATCGCTCACGTGCAGCTTGAGGCGCGTGAAGTACCAGGCGCCGAGCACGGTGATGGGGACGAACGACAGCAGATGGAAGCCGATGGCCCAGCTCACCGCCGCAGCGCTCGGGACGCCGTACAGTCCCAGCCCCGCCTTGCCGGCGAG
The DNA here is from genome assembly GCA_964414995.1 of uncultured Gemmatimonas sp. Lineage (GTDB taxonomy): Bacteria > Gemmatimonadota > Gemmatimonadetes > Gemmatimonadales > Gemmatimonadaceae > Pseudogemmatithrix. The sequence goes on along the minus strand of CAYPYY010000043.1, from coordinate 12,458 downwards.
CTCGAACGGACCGAAGAAGCCGGGTGACGACGGCAGTGCGACGCCGATGACGATCAGGCCCTGCACGAACAGGCTCGCCGAGAGCGGCGCCGCAATCTCCAGCGCGAGAAATCCGAAGTAGAACGCCAGCGCATTCGTCAGCCAGTGCAGCAGCGTCCACCAGAGGACCTCGAGGGCCAGGCGCGGCGCACGGAGCACACCGAGCCCGCGGACGAAGCCTTCGAGCAGACCGCGCACGCGCGCGGCACCGTTCGCCCACACCAGTCGCACCATCCGCTCGGCGAACCCGATGAACGCCTCGGGCGCAAGCGCGAGCGCATAGAGCACGACGAGCACGGCGCCGAGGACGAGGCCGGCCGACGCTGCGATGCTCCCGGCCGTGGCACCGAAGATCGTCGCGTCCGCGGGGAATCGCGGATCGAACGTGGCCGCCAGCATCAGCGCGAGAACGACGACGCCGTCGAAGAGGCGGTCGACGGCCAGCGACGCGAACGCGGTGGTGAAGGGCACGTCGCGTCGCTCACGCGAGAGGGCGAACGCGCGCGCGAACTCGCCGGCGCGCGCGGGAAACACGTTGTTGACCATCATCCCCACCGCGGTGGCGTGCCAGAGCGGGGTGACGGGGATGCGCGGTCCGAGCGGAGCGAGGATTGCCTGCCAGCGCCGTGCGCGCAGCGGAAAGATGGCCGTCGCGGTCGCGGTGCAGAGGAGCCAGAGTGCAAGACTGGACTGCGAGAGGATCGCCCAGACTTCATCGAAGTGCACGCCGCGCAGCGTGTACCACAGGAGCACGACGCTGAGCGCGATGCCGAGCGCACCGCGCCACCCAAACCGCACGGAGGCTACTCCGCCGCTGCGAGCTGCAGCAGGTCGTAGAGCTCGGCGAGCGAGGCGGCGTCCGGGACGCCCCCGGACTGTTTCAGCGCATCGCCGATCTGGATTGCGCGGTCGAGGGCGTCCTTGCCGCGGAAGAGCAGGTCCTCGATCGGGATCACGTCGTCCTCCTCGCCCATCACGGGGGCGGCGAGGTGCGTCTCGCCGAGCGGCGCGAGGCCCGCGAGGCCGGCGGAGAGCAGGTCGCGGAGCGCCGCGCCGGACGGCGGGGCCTGACCGCTCCCGAGTGCGGGCGTGGCGGCGCGCGCGGGTGCAGTGGTGACGGCCGGCGTCGCGCTGCGTGCTGGTGCCGCGGGCGCTGGCTCCGGCAGCGCGGGCGTGAGCCGTCGCGGTGGGGCGCTCGCGGCGGCCGGCCCGGAGACCGGAGTCGCCGCGCGCGTCGCGCCGCCCGCAAGTGCCTCGCTCAAGGCGACGAACTGCGCCTTGGCGGACTCCGGCGCCGCGTCGGAGGCGCTGAGCAGCATCGCGGCGCGATCGAGCACGTCGAGCGTCGGCGCGTCAAGCGCCGCCGCCGTCCGCTCCGCCGCGAGGAAGAGGTTGGCGATCTCGACCGCTGCAAAGCTCTGCGCGGCGCGGGCCAGCGCACGCACGGCCGAGCGCAGCTCGCGGCTGACGCGTTCGCGCGTCGCGGTGTCCGCGGCGCTGCGTCCGTCGTGCACGAGCCGGCGCAGGTGCTCGGCCTGACTGACGACTTCGAGCCGGAAGCGCTGCGCGGCCGTGGTCGGCGGATTCGCGGCCGGCTTCACGGCGTCGGCGCCATCGGCGAGCAACGCGGCGATCGGCACGACATCGTCGCCGTCGCTGGCCGCGCTCAACGAGGCGGAGGCGAGGGCGAACTCGCGTACCGCCGGCGAGTCCACCGGCGGCACGGTACGATTGCGCACCGCGTCGCCGCCCTCGAGCAGCACGCGCGCGGCCGTGCGGAACAGTCGGCGGCGCTCGGCGGTCGCCTCTTGGCCCATCTCGATGGGCTTGGCGGCGGCGTCGACCGCGTCGACCACCTCACCGAGCGGCGGCAAGTCGTTGAGGGCGGCGACGCCGCGCAGTGCACGCACCTTTTCCATCGCCTTCGCGAGCTGTTCGCGACCGGCCGGCGCATCGGCCACCTCCAGCAGCGCCGCCGCGGCATCGGCGGCGGCGGACGCGAGGAACGCACTGCCGCCGCCGCGTTCGCGCCACTCGTTGGTGCGCGGGGCGATCTGGCTGAGCTCCGTGATGCGTGCGCCGGCGCGGGTATCCTCGGCAGCGCCCCAGTTGCGCGCGCCGCGAATCAGGATCTTGAGGTCGTCGATCGTGGCGATGACGGCGCTGCGCGTCGCCGTGTCCCAGGCCACGGCGCCCTCGCGCACGCGCTTGCCCACGCGTTCCATCGCGGCCGCGACATCCGCGACGCCCGTCACCTTCGCCATCGTCGCCGCACCACGAAGGGCGCGCACGCCCTTCTGGAACGCCTCGGCATCGGGTGCCGTGGTCGTCGCGCGCGAGACGAGTGCGTCGAGCTGCTCGACGTACTCGCTGGCCTCGAGGGTGAAGAAGTCGAGCAGACCGCCGGTCATCGCATCTCCGTGGAGGGCGAGGGAAAGTTCCCGTGTGGAGCGCGCAAGGTCAACGGGGCCGGGCCGCGTCCATCGCCGCGCGCATTGCGCGCACGGCGGTGTCGAGGCCGACGAACACCGCGTGGGAGACGATCGAGTGGCCAATGTTGAGCTCCTCGCACTCGGGAATGGCCGCCACGGGACCGACGTTCTCGAGGGTGAGGCCGTGGCCGGCGTGCACGGCGAGCCCCATCGCCGCCGCGGACCGCGCCGACTCCTGAAGGGCGCGCAAGAGCTCCGGGCGCTCCGGGTGGTGGCAGTAGGAGCCCGTATGGAACTCGACGGCCGCCACCGCGAGCTCGGCCGCGCGCGCGATTTGCGCCGCCGAGGGGTCGATGAAGAGCGACACGCGGAGCCCGGCGCCCCGGAGGGCCTCGACGGTCCGCAGGAGCCGCTCGGGTTCGGCGAACAGGTCGAGCCCGCCCTCGGTCGTGATCTCCTCGCGCCGCTCCGGAACCAGGGTGACTTGATGCGGGCGCAGCCGCAGTGCGATGGCGGTCATCTCCGCGGTCGCCGCCATCTCGAGGTTGAGCGGCGTCCGCACGGTGGCGCGGAGCGCGTCGACGTCGGCGTCTTGGATGTGCCGGCGGTCTTCGCGCAGATGCACGGTGATGCCGTCCGCGCCGGCGTCCTCGCAGACGCGTGCGGCCTGGACCGGATCGGGGTACGTCGAGCGACGCGCCTGCCGCAGCGTCGCGACGTGATCGATGTTGATGTAGAGCCGTTGCGCGGTCATCTTGCGGATGTTCGTTCCTTTCACGTGAGGTACTGCCTAGTGACCCGTCGAACGCTTGGCGCCGCCCTGCTGGTCCTGCTCGCCGTCGCCGGCTGTCGTCGCAATACGACCTCCAGCGACAACGCCGGTACGCGCACCCCGCAGGAAGCCGTGGTCCAGTTCCTCGACGCCGCCCGAGCCCAGGACCTCGACGCCATCGCCGCCGTGTGGGGCAATGCCGAGTCGCCGGTGCGTGAGCGGATCTCGCGGCAGGAACTGGAGCGCCGCCTCCTCATTATGACCTGTCATCTGAAGCACGACGAGTCACGCGTCGGTCCGGCACAGCCCGGCGAGGGCGGACGGCTGACGTACACGGTGGAGCTGACGCAGGGGACGAAGCAGGGCCGTGTGCCGTTCACCGTGATCCGAAACGGCCGGACGGACCGCTGGTTCGTGGAGGACGTGGACCTGCGGCCGGTGCAGACGTTCTGCACGCGGCCCGCGACGCGGCCGCCCACGCGTAACTAGTATTCGGAGAGTTCGACGAGGACGCCGTGCGTGGACTTGGGGTGCAGGAACGCGATGCGCTTGCCCTCCGCTCCGATGCGCGGCGTGTCGTCGATGAGCTGGATGCCGTGCGCCTTGCAGCGGGCGAGGGTGCTGTCGAGATCGTCCACGCTGAAACAAATGTGATGAATGCCCGGCCCCCGCTTGCTCAGGAACTTGCCGATGGGGGAAGCGGATTCGTTGGGCTGGAGGAGTTCCACCAAGGACTCGCCGGCGACGAGGCCGACAATCTGGGCGCCGTCGGCGTTGTCGAGGGGCGTCTCGGGCATCCCGAGGATGTCGCGGTAGAACGGCACGATGGCCGCGAGGTCCTCGACCGCGATGCCGAGGTGGCTGATGCGGGTGCCGCGGGGAGTGGGGACGGTCATAGCGGGAAAACGTAATCGCGAGTGGGCGGTGACGGGCACCGCCGGGTTCGCTGGACCACAGGGAGAATCGATGTCGAAGACGGTGGCAGTAACTGATGAGTCGTTCACGACCGAGGTGGAGCAACACCAGGGCGTGGCGGTGGTGGACTTCTGGGCGACGTGGTGCGGTCCCTGCCGGATGATCGCGCCCATCCTCGACCAGCTGAGCGTCGAGTTCGACGGCAAGGTCAAGGTGACCAAGCTGGACGTGGACGCGAACCAGAAGACGGCGATGCGCTTCCAGGTGCGTTCGATCCCCACGCTCCTGTTCTTCAAGGACGGGAAGCTCGTGGACCAGGTGATCGGCGCCGTCCCCAAGCCGGCGCTGGCCGCCAAGTTCCAGCAGCACGTCGCCTGATGCGTTAGGTTCGGTGGCGATGCCGCCGATCCGCGACGCCATCCGATTTCCCGCCAAGCGGGTCCTGCTCCAGCGGACCCGCTTGGCGTACGTGCATCTACGGAACCTCCTCACCGACGCCAAGCGCGACCGCTCGGCGCGCGTGTCCGGCTACGTGGCCGTGTGGATGCCCGAGGAGCTCATCGTGCTGTTCCTCGAGGAAGGCGAGGTGGTGAACGCGACCGTCACCACCGACGGGTTCGCGTACCAACCGATCGCGATCGCCGATGCCATCAGCCACGTGCCCGCCTCGGCCGAGTACGGCAGCATCTGCTTCCACGAGGCGACGAACGAGCAGCTCGACCTGATGTTCGCCAGTCAGACGGGGTCGCCGATCGCGTTCCCGCGAGAGCTCGACCCAACCGATTCGACAGCGCTGCTCGCCTACCTCGACGGGATGATGCACGACGGAGCGGTGGAGGTCATCGCCGACGGAATGATCAACTTCGTGGCGCTCGACGGCGGCCGGCCCACGCGCGGCTATTTCGTGGAGCCGCGGCCCGGCGATCCGGTCGGGCATCTGCGCGCGCTGCTCGAGGGGAAGGCGCTGGCCGCGGCGCCGACCGTGCGCCTCTGGCCGACGCCCGACGCGCTGCCGGCCCAGGCGTCGCCGGCGCTCATCACGGCCTATCGTGAACTGATCGTCTCGCTGTCGACGCGGCTCGAACAGCTTGGCAGGACGAGCGCGCGCGACCTCACGGAGGGCGCGCGGCGCGCGCTCGTGGCGAAGCATCCGATGCTGGACCGCTTCTCGCCGAAGGTGGAGAAGCAACGCGACCCCGTGGCCGACCCGGCGGCACTGACGAAGGCCATCGCCGCGTGGGTCTCCGACGTGCTCTTCGCGGTGGATCCCGACCCGATGTCGCCGGAGGAGTTGATCCGCGACCTCACGTCGGCGCGGCGTCATATGTTCCAGGCCGCCGGCTTCTTCGACGTCCTGCCGTGGAAGGTGCATTGGTGAGCGCCGCGGGCGCTTCCACCGCGGGCACGCTCTTTGTCGTCAGCACCCCGATCGGGAATCTCGGGGACATCACGATGCGAGCGGTCGAGACGCTACGCTCGGTCGCCGCCGTCCTCGCGGAGGACACCCGCCACACGCGTGTGCTCTGCGAACGCCACGGGATTGCGACGCCGCTGGTGGCCTACCACGAGCACAACGAGGCCAGCGCGACGCCCGGGCTCATTGCGCGCTTGCTGGGTGGTGACTCGCTGGCGCTGGTCAGCGATGCCGGGACGCCGCTGCTGTCCGACCCCGGTGCGCGCCTGGTCCAGGCGGCCATCGCCGCCGGCGTCGTGGTGTCGCCCATTCCGGGGGCCTCGGCGATGCTCGCGGCATTGGTCGGGGCAGGTCTCGCGGCGGATCGGTTCACGTTCTTCGGATTCCTTGAGCGAAAGGGCGCGGCGCGACGTACTGCCATCGAGGACATCGTGGCGTTGCGCCACACGGCGGTGCTTTACGAAGCCCCGAGCCGCGTGGCGGCGACGCTTGGCGACCTGGCGGCGGCCGGCGCGGGCGATCGGGCAACGGTCGTCGCGCGCGAGCTGACCAAGCAGTACGAGGAGTTCCGGCGGGGCACGGCGGCGGCGTTGGCCGCGCACTACGCACAGCACGAACCGCGAGGCGAGGTGGTGATCGTGGTCGAGGGAGCGCAGGAGACGGTGGTGGATGAGTCCGCGCTCGCCGACGCGGCGCGCGAGATGCGTGCCGCCGGCCAGTCGGCGCGCGAGATTCAGCGCGCGCTGGCGGCGCGCGGTGCCTCGCGGAACGTGGCCTACCGGCTCGCGCACGAGTCCTGATGCGGCGTCGAAGCGCATTCCGCCTCGCCTTGGCGGCCGCGCTGCTCCTCGCGGCTGCCCCGCACGTGCCGCGCGAGCGTGCGCGGCTGACGGTGGCTCGCCTGCAGTACGACGGCGACGACTGGTACGCCAACCCCTCGAGTCTCCCGAACCTGATCGCTGCCCTGCGCGCGCGCACGACGCTCGACGTCGAGCCGACGGAGGCGCGGCTCACCCTGCTCGACGAGTCGCTGTGGGACCATCCGTTCCTGCACCTCACCGGCCACGGGCAGATTCGCTTCAGCGAGCGCGAGGTGCAGCGGCTACGGGACTACCTGATGCGCGGCGGCTTCCTCCACGCCGACGACAACTACGGTCTGGACGAGCATTTCCGCCGCGAGATCAAGCGCGTATTCCCCGACCGCGAGTTGGTGGACGTGCCGTTGGATCATCCGATCTACCGCATCGTGTACCCGTTCCCGCAGGGGCTCCCGAAGATCCACGAGCACGACAACAAGGCCCCGCGAGGGTATGGCATCTTCATCGGGGACCGTCTCGCGGTGTTCTATTCACACGAGAGTGACCTCGGGAACGGCTGGGAGGACGTCGGGACGTATCCGGCCGATCCGCCCGAGCTGCACGAGCAGGCGCTGCGAATGGGCGTGAACCTCTATGTGTATGCGGTGACGAGCGGGGCGATGCGATGAGCGTGCTGGGGATCGTGCGGCGCGAGGCGGCGCGGCTGCGGCGTTGGGCGGGGATCGCGCAGGTGGCGCTGCCCGCCGCGGCACTCGTTGGCGTGCTGACGGCGGCCGCGGGTGTCTTGGACGGCGGGCGCTGGCTGTCGCTGCCGGCGGCACTGCCAGTGCTGGCGTGGCTCGTCGCGGCGGCGCTGACCGTGCTCAGCGTGCGACTGCTGATGCGACGCCTGCTTCCGCGCACGGAGACGCGCGCTGTCGCGGCGGCGATTGAGGCCGAACAAGGGCTGCGGCGCGGCGCGCTCACGGGCCTGCTGGAGGTCGAGGGCAGCGGCGTGTTCGCTGACCACGCGGCCGAAGCGCTTGGGGCATCACTGCACCGCGTCGCGACGCGGCCGGCCCCGCTGCTTCGGCGCCGGGTGGCGCAGGCCACGTGGATCGCCGCTGCCGCACTCGCCCAGGTGCTGTTGCTCGCCACCGTCTCGTTCGCGCGGCGCACCGACGGATGGCGCGCCGTGCTCAATCCCGTCGACGCGTGGCGCGGCGTGATTGCCTCGCCGCTGCGGTTCGTGGAGCCGCCCGGCCGCGTGTTGCGTGGGGCGGCCGTGGACCTCGCGATCGATGCGCCGGGTCGCGTGACCGTGGACGTGCGCTGGCGTGCCACCGGTGGCGCCTGGCAGGAGGCGCTCGCCGACGTCGACGCCTCGGGCCGCGCCGCGCTCCGGATCCCCACGGCAGATGCGGATCTCACGATACTCGTGACTGACGGTCGCGCCGGACGCGACTCGGCCACCGTGCGCGTGGTGGACCGCCCGTTCGTCGGCGACGTCAGCGTGACCGCGCGCTACCCGGGCTACTTGTTGCGCGCGGCCGAGCGACTGGCGAGCGACGTGCCGCTGCGCGTGCCCGAGGGCACGGTGCTGGAACTGAGCGGTCGCGCGTCGGAGCCGTTGGAGGCGGCGCGACTCGTGGCCGACTCGCGCGAAGTCCGGCTGCTGCCCGAGGGCGCACGGTTCAGCGGCCGCTTTGTGCCGACGGGTCACGTGGCCTGGCGCTTCGATGTGCGCGGCAGCACGAGCGATTCGCTCGATGTGCCCCCGCCGCTGGAAATCGAAGTCGTCGCGGATTCGTTGCCGCGCGTGGAGATCCTCTCGCCCACCAACGAGGTGCTCGCCGATTCGGCCGCGTCCGTGACGCTTGATCTGCTCGCACAGGACGACAACGCGCTCGCCCGCGTGGCGTTGCGCATCGCACGCGTGGGCAGCGACAGCGGCGCGCGCGAGGTCGAGCTCAGCGCCCGGCGCGAACTGGTCTGGACCGGCGGCGCATCGCTGCGGGTCGCGGACCTCGGGCTCAAGGCGGGTGAGGCTGTGCAGGTCTCGCTCGTGGCGCGCGACGCGGCGCCGGGCGCGCGGGACGCGGTGAGCGCGCCTCTCGTGATTCGCGTGCCCACGGCGGCAGAGGCCCGCGCCGCAGCTCGCGAGGCGGGCGATGCCGCCGTGGCGGCGGCCGAGGCGGCCGCGCGTGCGCAAGCGGAACTGGCGCTGCGCACCGAGAACGAGGCGCGCGCGCGCAATGATCGCGGCGCGGCCGCACGCGAGGAAGCCGCCGACCGCCAGCGGCCGGGACAGCAGCAACAGCAACCGCGCGAGCCGCTGGGGTTCGAGAATGCAGAGCGCGCGCGCGAAATCGGCGAACAGCAACGGCAGTTGGCCGGTCAGGTCGAACAGTTGGAGAATGCGGCGCGCGAACTTGAGGACCGCCTGCGCAGCGCGGGCGCACTCGACACGGGCCTCGCGCGCCAGTTGCAGGAGGCCCAGCAGATGCTGCGGGACGCGATGACGCCCGAGATGCAGGCGGCGATGTCGCGGCTCAACGAGAGCACCCAACAGCTCGACGGACAGCGTACGCGCCAGTCGATGGCCGAGCTGGCGCAGCAGCAGCAGCGGCTGCGTGAGACGCTGGAACGCAGCGCCGAGATGCTGCGACGCGCGGCACTCGAGGGCCAGATGCAAACCGTCGCCGACCAAGGGCGCGATCTCGCACGCGAGCAGCGCGCGTTGGCGGACTCCGCGCAGCGCGGCAACAATGTGCAGACCGAAGCCGAGCGCCTCGAACGCGAAACGCAGCAGTTTGCGCGCGATGCCCAGCGACTCGCCGAGCGGCTCGAGCAAGCCAACGCGCAACGCGGCGCCGAGCAGGCCCAGCGTAGCGCCACCGAGGCTGCCGAGGCCGCGCGGCAACTCGATCAGGCGCCGCGCGATCCGCAGGCCGCCGAGCGCGCCGCGCAGTCGATGGAACGTTCGGCGGAGTCGATGGCGGACGCACGCCGCGATCAGGTGGCCGACTGGAAGCAGGAACTGACGGATGCGCTCGACCGCTCCGTGCAAGAGATGATGCAGATGGCCCGCGAGCAGGACGCGTTGGCCAACCAGGCGCGGGACGCACAGAGCAGCGACGACCTCCGCGGTCAGCAGTCGGCGCTGCAACAGGGCGTGCAGGCGGCGCAGCAGCGGCTTGAGCAGGAGTCGCGGCGCTCGACGTTGGTGACGCCGCGCTCGCAGGAGCTGATGGAACGCGCGCAGCAGCGCGCCGCGCAGGCCACGCGCGAGGCCTCCGAGGGGCGCCGCGGACAGGCGGAGCAGGCGATGCGGGAGTCTGCCGACGCGCTGCGTCAGGCCGCCGCGCAGCTCACCCGCGATCGCGAGCGGGCGACGCGTTCGCGCTCGGCCACCGGAATGGCCGAGATGATGGAGCAGATGCAGCAGCTCGCGCAGCAGCAGGGTGGGCTGAACAGTCAGATGCAGAGCCTGATGCAGATGATGGCGCAGCAGCAGCAAGCGGGCCGGCAGGGGATGGACGCCCAGTCGCGCGAGCAGGCCCGTCAGCTCTCGCGCTCGCAGCGTGAGGTGGCGCGACGGCTCGAAGAGGTGGGCGACGCAGATCCGACCGGGCGCGCGCAAGAGATGGCGCGGGAGGCGCGCGCGCTGGCCTCGGCGCTGGACCAGGGTGCGGTCGATCCGAGCACGCAGGCGCGGCAGGAGCGGCTCTTCCGCCGGATGCTCGATGCCGGTCGCTCGCTCGAGCAGGAGCAACGCGACGAGAGCCAGCGTCGCGAGGCACGTGCGGCGCGCAATCCCGCGCGCGTGACGCCGAGCGGTGATGTGAACGCGGCGCCGGCGGAGCGCTACGCCGTTCCTACGTGGGAGGAGCTGCGCGGCCTTTCAGCCGAGGACCGCCGCTTGGTCATCGAGTACTTCCGCAAGCTCAATCAGGGCGCGCGCCCTTGAACGCTCGGCGCTGGCGGAACGCGCTGGGACTGATCGGCGTGGGGCTGTTGGTGGTTGCACCGCTCGCCGCGCAGCAGCCGGCGCCAGCTCCGCAGACCACGCCGGCACCGCAAGCGCCGCGGAGCGCGGAGCCCACGGCGGCCCTGGTGTCGCGGGCGATCGACCACGAGAATGCGGGGCGGTATCTCGACGCCGTGAACACCTGGCGTCAGGCCATCGCGGCGGGTGCGGTGCTGCCCGGGATCCTCGGCCTCGAGCGGACCTACGCAATGCTCGGCGACGAAGGGGAGATCCTCCCCCTCTTGGATTCGCTGGTCGCTGGCGCGCCCAACGAACCGCAGCTTCGCGGGGTGCAGCTGCGCACCTATGTGACGATTGGCCGCGACGCCGACGCGCGCGCGGCGTTCGCCGCGTGGCGCACTGCGCGACCGAACGACATTACGCCCTACCGTGACTTTGCGCGCGTGCTCTTGTTCAACAACAAGACGGCCGTCGCCGATTCCGTGCTGAACGAGGCGCTCGCGGCGTTCGGCAATACGCGCGCGATTCTCCTCGAGGCCGCGCAACTGCGTGCGGCTACCGGTCGTTGGCGCGAAGCTGCCGATGCCTGGCGCGAGACGATGCGCGACAATCCGTACTTCGAGTCGGCCGCCGTCTTCTCGCTGCAACCCGCGCCGGAGCCGTCGCGCGCCGCCATCCGCGAGGAACTCACCGCGACGGGCACGCCGATTGGCGCGTTGCAGGCGCTGGCGATGCTGGAGATCGCGTGGGGCCAGCCGCGCGCGGGCTGGCAGGTGCTCAACGCGCTGCACGTCTCCGATACGGCCGTAGCAGTGTGGCGCGCGTTCGCGGAGGAGGCTGAACGCGCGCAGGCCTGGGCCGCGCAGCGCGATGCGCTGAGCGCGATCTACGAGGCGCGCCGCGACCCAGCGGTCGCAGAGAACGCGGCCGGCGCCGCGCTGCTCGCCAACGATGCGGAGTCAGCTCTACGGCTCTCGCGCCTGGCGCGGCGGCCCACTGAAGTGCAGCCGCGGCCCACGGTGCTGGCGCTCGAACTCGAGGCGCTCGCGCGGCTGGGTCGCGGCGCCGAAGCGGAGATGGTGCTTGCGTCGGCGAACCCGCCGGAAGCCATCCGGCGCAGCTATGCGCGCACGATTGCCTGGGCGTGGATTCGCTCAGGCAACGTGGCGAAGGCGCGCGCCGCGCTGGCGACCGCGCCGCTGGAGGCCGAGGACGCCGTGGCGGGGTGGCTGGCGCTGTTCGACGGCGACCTGGCGCAGGCGCGCCGCACGCTCCGCGAGGGCGATGTGTCGTCGAGCGAGGCGGTGGCGGCGCTGGCCCTTCTCTCGCGCACGACGCGCGAACGCTCCGCGCTCGCGGGCCAGGGCTTCCTTCAGCTCGCGCGCGGCGATTCGGTAGCGGCGGCGGACGCGTTCATTCGTGCGGCCACGGAGCTTCCGGACGCGACGCCGCTGCTGCTCGCGATGGCGGCGCGGATTCACACCGCCCGTCGACAGGACGCGGCCGCCGTCGCGCTCTGGACGCGCCTTGCGGGCGAACACACGTCCGCGCCCGAGGCCGCCGAGGCGCGGCTGGAGTGGGCGCGCGCGCTGCGCCGGCGCGGCGACCACGCCGCCGCTCGCCAGCAGTATGAACAGTTGATCCTGACGTTTCCCGGCAGCGCCCTCGTGCCGCAGGCCCGCCGCGAGCTCCAGACGCTTCCCCCGGCGCGGAGCCGCGAGACGCGCTGACCGCGTCGCGCCCCACTATCGTTCATCGTGATGCCCGCACTCCTCCGTCGGATTCGTCGCGCCGCTCCGCTCATCGTGATCGCGCTCCTGCTCCCCGCCGGGGCGCGCGCTCAGCACCTCCTCGTGCCGATGGACGACGCGCAGGCCAATCACCTGAAGGCCTATGGCATCACGTTCTCCGCGTTGTCTGAGGGCACGCGGAGCGAGTGGCTGCTGAACTACCGCGGCGGGAGCTTCCTGCTGCCGGATCTGCCGAGCCTGCGCCGTGCGGCCAGTCTGGCGGGCGTCAGCTTCGAAGCGGTTGATGGCGCGCGCGTCGCAGAGATTCGCCGCGCGATCGCGGAAGGCAATATGGACGCCGTGCCGCT
>CAYPYY010000042.1:18365-23340 GCA_964414995.1 uncultured Gemmatimonas sp. | reverse complement strand
TCGCCGTCCTTGATGCGGTGGCGCGCGAGCACCGTGACGGCGGAGACGGACGCGCGTTCTCCCGCCGCGCAGCGTTCGGCGTACTCGCCCTCGCGGCGCTCGTCGGCAGTGCCGCTTGGCTCGCTCGCCCGCAATCCGACGAGGCGCGCGTGCGCACCGCCGCCGTCCTGCCGTTTGCGAACTTGAGCGGCCTGCGCGAGGACGACGCGTTCACGGACGGGATGACCGAAGAGCTGATCAACGCGCTGGGAACGATCGAGGGGTTGCGCGTGAAGTCGGCCTTCTCACTGCGTGGCTCGAACGCCGACATCGAGGAAATCGGCAGGCAGCTCGACGTGCAGACCGTGGTGGCGGGGAGCGTCCGGCGGGCCGGCGCGTCCGTACGGATCTCCGTCCGTCTCGTGAATGTCGCGGATGGCTATCAGCTGTGGTCGCGCACGTTCGAGCGAGAGGTGAACTCGGCGGGTGACGTCTTCGGTGTGCAGGATGAACTCGCCTCGGCCATCGTCTCGGCCCTGCAACTGCGACTGAACCCGACCACGCAGACGAGCGACCGGCGCGCGACGGCGAACCTCGCGGCGTACGAGGCGTTCCTCGATGGGCGGTTCTATATGGCGAAGCGCACGTCCATCGACCTGCAGCGCGCCGTCGAATCGTTCGAGCGCGCCATTGCGCTCGACTCGACCTTCGCGGCAGCCTGGGCCGGTCTTGCCGATGCCAATGCGCTGGTCCTGACGTACGGATTCATCCGGCCCGAGGAGCGCTTCGCGGCCGCCCGCGAAGCTGCGCTGACCGCCATCCGGCTCGACAGCCTGCTCGCGGAGCCGTACGCGAGCCTCGGCTACCTCGGCTTGAACTACTCGTGGGATTGGCCGCAGGTCGACGCGTGGTTCGCCCGATCCACGGAGCTCGATCCGAACTACGCCACTGCCCACCACTGGCGCAGTCTCTCATTCAATGTGCACGGTCGCCACGACGAGGCGCTGCAGGCCATCCGGCGCGCCCGCGAACTCGACCCTGTGTCGCTGATCGTGAATCGAGAGCTCGGCCGGGCCTTCTATTACCAGGGAGCAAACGACTCCGCGCTGTTCTACTACCGTCGGACGCTAGAGCTAGAGCCCACGTTCCAGTCGGCACACGTGTGGATCGCGCGCGCGCTGCTTGCCAAGGGTGATGCGGTGGGCGCGGTGGCGCAGCTGCGCGACCGCGCAGACTTTCAGGGCGGCCACAGCAGCGCCGTCCTCGCGTACGCGTACGCGCAGCTTGGCCAGCGCGAAGTCGCCGAGTCCATTCGCGCCGAACTCGAAGCGCGGGCGCGCCGCGAGTACGTGTGGCCGCTCTACATGGCCTTGGTCGAACTCGGACTCGGCAATCGTGCGCGTGCCCTCGCGCTGCTAGAGCAGGGTGCGCGCGAGCGGTCTCCACAGATTCCGTACCTGCGCGTGGATCCGCTCTTCGCGTCCCTACGCGGCGACCCCCGCTTCAACGAGGTCCTGCAGATCCTCGGGCTACCGCCGAGGTAACCCAAGCCTACTGCTGCCGCGTCACCGTCAGCGCGTACGCCCCCGTCTCCGCCCGCCCGAGCGCGCGTACACGGATCACGTACGTCCCGTCGCGCGGCATCGTGACGTCGAGCTGCGAGTCCGTGCCGCCGGCACCGTCGTCGTCCATCCCGAGCTGCTCGAACGCGCTTCCCGTCGCGCGCCCGAACTGCACCATCGCGTCGAACGCCGACGACCGCAGCACGATGCGAATGCGCTCACCAGCCGGCGCGTTGACCGCGTACTGATGGAAGTAGGCGCCATCGTCGGACTCGGGATCGCTCGAGGCAATCGTGCCCTCGACGGTCTGGCCGAGGTTGATCGGCCGAGAGACGATGCGCACGGTCGGCATCTCGTTGAGCGAAATCGTGAACGTTCCGGTACGCGCGGGCTCCAGCGGCCGGGCGTAGATGCGGTACTGGCCGTTGGCCGAGAACGTGAACTGCGCGTCGGTGCCACCGCCCGAGTCGTCGTCCGTGCCCACTTCTTCTTCCGTGCCCGACGGCGTCACCCGCGTGACGCGCACGAAGGCGTCGAAGGCGCCGGAGCGCACCGCCACGCGCACGCGCTCGCCGCGGCCCGTGTACGTGTAGAGCTGATACGGGACGGCCGGGTTCTGGTCCTCGAGGATCGGACTGCGCTCGTCAATGGTGCCCTCGCGCACCTGGCCGACGGTCAACGCTTGCGGCACGGCGGCCACGACGGGCGGTGCCACCTCGACGCGCAGCTCGTACGGCCCGGTCGCGTCCGCCGCCAGCGACTGCGCGACGATGGCGTAGGTGCCGGTGGCCGGCGCACGGAAGCGCAGGCGTGCATCGGTGTCGCCGCCGCTGTCATCGTCCTCGACGACGAGTTCCGTCAGCCCGCTGACCGTCCGGGCCACCCACAGATAGGCATCGAGCTCGCCCGAGCGCATCGTGATGATGAAGCGATCGCCTTCCTTGGCCTCGAGGCGGTACACGTGAAAAGCACCGCGGCCCTGAATCTTGGGATCCACCGCGGTGAGCGACCCCGCGATCGCCTCACCGAGTCGGATCGGGCGCCACGCCTGCTGCGCCGACAGCGGCGCCGCGAGGGCGGCGAGGAGGGAGAGCGTCGGCAGTGCGCGCAGAGGGCGGAACATCGAGGGCCTCGGAGGGGAACGGTGGGGCGACGAGTCGAGTGCGGTGACTGCGGGAATATGCTACTCCGCGCGACCGGTCGCCTCCCTGCATTGTTGCACCTCCCTGCCGCCCGTAGCTTTCTCGCCTATGACTGAGGCCGCTATCCGCACGCTGGTCGAGAGCAATCCTGGCCAGGCGACCGTTGACGAGTACCTGCTGGTCTACCGCGTGCTCGCCGAGCGCGCGCCGTGCCGTCTGCTCGTCTTTGGCGTGGGCCGCGACTCGCAGCTGTGGCTCGACACCAACCGCGGCGGCACGACGGTCTTTCTGGAGGACGTGCGCGAATGGGCGGCCTTCGCGCGCCAGGCCACGCCTGGCATTGTGGTGCACGACGTCTCCTACGGCTGGACGCGGCGGTTTATGTGGCGCTGGCTGCGCGGCAGTCCTGAGCGCCTGATGATGCGCGACCTGCCGGCCGGCGTCGCGTCCACGCCCTGGGATGTCATTCTGGTGGACGCGCCGCGCGGCACCCGCTGGAGCGCGCCCGGCCGGATGAAGAGCGTGTACACGGCCTCCGTGCTGGGCGAGAAGGCGGGCGCCGATGTGTTTGTGCACGACTGCCATCGTGCGGTGGAGCGCGAGAGCGCGGATCTGTTCCTCAAGCCCGCGCGCTTCGTGGCGCAGGCGGGCTCGATGCGGCACTACCGCCTGCGCTGAGCGCGCCGTGCGCATCGGCATTGATATGCGCGTGGCCGCACCCGGCGGTCCCGGGCAGCAACGCTATCTCTGGCGGCTCGGGGTGTGGCTCGCCGCGCAGGGCCACGACGTGCATTTCGTCACCGTGCTGCGCCAGCGCGAAGGTGTCGCGGCGGCGCCGGGCACCCAGCTGCACCGGCTCGACGGTCGCTCGGCCGCGCAGGTCCGCACCGCGATCAATGACCTTGCCCTCGACGCGCTGCTCCTGAACCCGGAGCGCTCGCGGCCGTTTCGCGGCATCGGCGCCAATGTGCTCCGCGCGGCCTACGGCACCGAACAGTATGTGCAGAAGCTTCGGTCGTTCCGGAACCCGATCGAGTACGCGGCGCGCGCCGCGCTGCGCGCCGCGCCGTGGACGCTCGCCGATATGCATTGGGAGCGGCAGTTCTACGAGCGGACCCAGCCACCACCCGACGTGATCGCGCAGTCGAGCTATATGCGCGAGCAGATCCTCGGGAGCTATCGCGTGCCCGAGACGCACGTGCACGTCATCCACAACGCCGTGGACGTCGCCGAGTACACGCCGGCGCGCCGCCTGGCGCTGCGCGCGGAGATGCGGCGGAAGTGGCAGATCCCCGATGAGGCACTCTGCCTCCTGTTCCTCGGCCACAACTTCCGGCTGAAGGGCCTGTGGCAGTTGCTCGATGTGCTTCCGCGGCTGGGCAAGGTCGGGCGTCCCGTGCACCTGCTCGTCGCGGGCAAGGGCACGGGCGAACCGCAGCGCCGCAAAGCCCAGCGGCTCGTGGCCGCGCGCGGACTGGAGCGCCAGGTGACGTTCGCCGGTGACGTCGCGACGTCGCTCCACGCGCACGCCGCGGCGGACGCGCTGCTGCACCTCTCGTGGCACGACTCGTTCGGCTTCGTGTCGTTGGAGGCGATGGCCAGCGGGCTCCCCGTCGTGACCACGCCATACGTGGGGGCCGCCGAACTCATCAAGCACGGGGAATCCGGGCTCGTCGTGGACCCGGCCGAGGACGAACAGATCGTCGCGGCCATCCGCCAGCTGGCGGACGATGGGTGGCGCGAGCGGGTGGGCTCGGCGGCGGCCGTCGAGGGAGCGCGGCACGACGAGCCGGCCAATTTTGCGCAGGTGCACGAGGTGTTTCGTGCGGCCGTCGCGCGCGGCACGGGACCGATTCGCGCGCGTTAGATTCCTCCGCCTATGAGCCCCACCGCCACCGCTTCCCCAGACCGCTTCATCGTCGGCGTGGACCTTGGAGGCACGAACATCGTCGTCGGCGCCACCTCGGCGGATGGCACGCGCGTGTTCGGAATGCACACCACGGCGACGCGCTCGGAGGAGGGCGCCGACGCGGTGGTGGCGCGCATCAACGGGCTCGTTGAGCAGGTGATCGGCGAGGCTACCAAGGCACTCGGTGCGCCCCGCAGCCACTGCCTCGGCGTCGGCATCGGATCGCCCGGCCCGCTCGACCGCGAGACCGGCGTGGTGATTTTCACGCCAAACCTCGGATGGCGCGACTTCCCGCTGCGCGACCGCGTGCAGGATGGCGTGCGTCTACCGGCCACGCTCGACAACGACGCCAATTGCGCGACACTCGGCGAATGGTGGCTCGG
>CAYPYY010000042.1:0-18265 GCA_964414995.1 uncultured Gemmatimonas sp. | reverse complement strand
CAGGACGGGGACTCGCTGGCCGTAAACGTGGTGCGCGACACCGCCCGGTTCCTCGGGATCGGTGTGGCGAACCTACTCAACATCTTCAATCCCGAAGTCGTCGTGCTCGCCGGCGGCGTGACGCTGGCGGGCGACGCGCTCTTTGAGCCGATGCGCGCCGAGGTGCGCCGCCGCGCCTTCAAGCCGGCCGTGGACGCCTGCCGCATCGTGCCGGGCACGCTGGAGAACGCGGGCGTCATCGGCGCCGTCGCCACCTTTGCCCAGCGTCAGGGCCTGATGTGACCGTTCCGCGCCGGAAGCGCCTCGGCGTAATCGGGACGTTCGTGTGGGACGTGATTCACGGGCGCGACGTGCGCGATGCCCCGGTGGAGGAGTGGGGCGGCATCACGTACGCACTCGCCGCCTGCGATGCGGCGCTCGGCGACGACTGGGAACTCGTGCCGTTGGTGAAGGTGGGCAGCGACCTGGCCCCGGAGGCGCGCCGCTACCTGCGCACGCTGCGGCATCTGGCGCCGGACGCCGCGCCGATTGAGGTGCCGTACCGCAACAATCGCGTGGAGCTGCGCTATCACACCGACGAGCGCCGCAGCGAGGTGCTCTCGGGCGGCGTGCCCGGCTGGACCTGGGCGGGCCTGCAGCCGCTGCTGCGCGACGTGGACGCCCTGTACATCAACCTGATCAGCGGCTTCGAGCTCGACCTCGCCACGGCGCAACTGATTCGCCAGCACTTCAAGGGCCCGATCTACTGCGACCTGCACTCGCTCACGCTCGGGCTGGAGCCCAGCGGGCTGCGCACGTGGCGTCCGCTGCCGGAGGTCGCCGCGTGGTGCGCCTGCTTTGATCTGCTGCAGGTGAACGAGGACGAAGTGGCGATGCTCGCCAGCGACCCGATGGCGCTGGCGGCGACCGCGCTGGGCGCGGGGGTGCGCACGCTGTTCGTGACCTTGGGGAAGCGGGGAGTCGTCTATTTCGAGGACGCGGGGCCGGGGCGGCCGCTGCGCACCGCGCTGGTGCCGGCGTCGACCGCGCGCAGCGACGGTGCCGGCGATCCCACGGGCTGCGGCGACGTGTGGGGCGCAACCTATTTCTCTCGTTCTGTCGCGGGTGATACATTGATGACGGCGATGCGCAGCGCCTGCGACGCCGCTGCGCGCAATGTGGAACACCGTGGGGCCACGGGCCTCGCGACTCATCTCCGGGGAGAACTGCACCCGCTGTGACCGCCGTCATCACCGTGCCCGCGACGCTGGACCAAGAGAGCTTCGAGCAGGTGCTCGATCAGCTCGCGCCGCTGGCCCCCGATGCCAAGGTCCTCGTGGACGCCCGGCACACGCGGTTCGCCACCCCCTTTGGGCTCACCGGCCTGCTCTGCCTCGCGCAGTCGCGTGCGGAGAAGCCCGATTTCGCGCCGCCGGCCGACGAGGACGTGAAGTCGTACTGGGCCCGCTCGGCATTCTTCCGCTTCGCGGAGGAGCTCTACACGATGCGCGGCACGGTGCCCCGCCCTCGGCCGACCCAGGACAGCGACGTGCTGCTCGAGGTGACGCCGATCGCGCGGAGTGAGGACGTGCACGAAGTGGTCGCACGGGTGTCCGACCGGGCGACGCACATCCTCACGCAGAAGCTGCGGCTCGAGGCCCGCGCGACGACCGGGTTCGCGATGTCACTCTCCGAGGCCTGCCAGAACATCGTGGAGCACGCGGGCCGCGGTGGCTGGGTGGCCGTGCAGGTCTACAACTGGGCCAAGCGTCGCGTTGGGCGGCACGTAGTCGTCATTTCCGTGGCGGACGCGGGCCAGGGCTTCCGGCGCTCGCTGGAGACCTCGCGCGCGCGCGCCTTGCTTGGCGATCGCTGGGGCGACGCCGAGGCGTTGGAGGCGGCGCTCACGCAGGGCTACTCGCGCCTGCCGGACAGCGGCCGCGGACAGGGGCTCAAGGGCATCAAGGGTTACGTCAATCGCAACGACGGCAAGCTCAGCATTCGCAGCGGCACGGCCCGCGTGAGCCTCCTTCCCTCGTGGGATTCGGAGTCACCGCGCGAGACGGGGCTGTCGGGGTTCGCCGGCGCGCAGCTGCAGATCATCATTCCGGAACGGGTGGGAGTATGACGCACATCGACATCGGGTCGGCGCTGGCGCAGCAGGTGCCGGGCTCGCACCACCTCGTCACGCGAAAGACCGGCGCCGTCGTGCGCACGGTCATCGAGCAGCAGCTCAAGGGCCTCGCCGACGGCTCGGTCGTGTATCTCGACTTCTCCAAGATCGAGATCTTCGACCGGTCCTGCTGCGATGAACTCGTGGCGAAGCTCGTGCGGCCGTTGGACGGCCGCGCGCCGGCGCACGAGGGCTACGTGGTGCTCGACGGCGTGAGCGAGGACCACCTCGAGACCATCGAGGCGGTGCTGGAGTCGCACGGACTGGCCCTGGTCGTCCAGTTCCGGAGCCAGTTCCACCTCGTGGGTGCGGTGACCGACGACGAGCGCTCGTGTTGGGACCTGGTGATGCAGCTGGGGCCGGTGGGCGCCGAGACGGTCTCGGTGCACACGGGCATCAGCGACGAGGCCTGCGACGCGCTGCTGGAGAGTCTCGCACGGCGGCGGCTCGTGCGGCGCGCGGGCGAGCGCTACCACTCGCTGGGCACCTCGGGCCGATGAGCCGCGCGTTCCTCCCGCTGCAGGTGGTGGGCTTCGTCGCGACCAAACGCAACGACCCCGAGCGGGGTCCGCTCGTCCGCATTCGCCCCGACGACGCGATTATGCGGCTGATCGAGGACGGGGAGCTGGTGTGGGTCTACGGCCCGCGGCGGCACGAACTCGCCCCGGTGGTCTACGACGACACGCTGCCGCGCGGCGGCATCGTCGTGCGGGACCTCGCGGGCATCACGGTGACCGAAGTCGTCAAACTGGTGAAGAAGGACGTGGAGCACCGGCCGGTCCTCACCACTCATCTCGCCTAACCGATGGCCAGCAAGAAGACGTCCCCGGCGATCGCGACCCTCGCGATCCACGGTGCGCGTGAGACGCACGCGCCCGGTACCCCCGTCGTCGAGCCGCTCGTCCAGAGCGTCAATCACGTGCAGGAGTTTGGCAGCGGCGAGGGGCTCAAGTACACGCGCTACGGCAACACGCCCAACGCCGAGCGGCTGCAGCGCCGGCTGGCGATGCTCGAGGGCGCGGAGTCGTCGCTGGTGCTGTCGAGCGGAATGGGCGCGACGGCCTGCGCGCTGCTCGCGCTGCTTCGACCCGGTGATCACCTCCTGACGTCGCAGTACATCTACGGCGGCACGTATCGCCTCCTCACCGAGGAGTTCGTGCGGATGGGCATCGACGTGCAGTTCGTGGATCCCTGGGAGCAGCGCGTCTGGCGGCGGCACGTGCGCAAGGAAACACGCGCGATCTTCGTCGAGTCGCCGGTCAATCCGACCTGCCGCGTGCTCGACATCCGCCCGATTGCCTCGGTGACGCGGAACTCTGGCATCGCCCTGGTCGTGGACTCGACGTTCGCGAGCCCCGTGAACTACCGCCCGATCGAGTGGGGCGCGGACGTCGTGATCCACTCGGCGACCAAGTACCTGAACGGGCACCACGACGTGCTCGCGGGCGTGGTCGCGGGCTCGGAATCGTACATCGAGGAAGTGCTGCAGAAGGAGATGCTCTGGGGCCAGACGCCGGATCCGTTCGCGCTGTGGCTGCTCGAGCGCGGCCTGAAGACGCTGGACGTGCGGGTGAAGCGCGCGAACGAGACGGCGCTGGCGGTGGCGCAGTGGGCGGAGAAGCGCAAGGAGATCGCGCGCGTGCACTACCCGGGCCTGCCCTCGCACCAGGACCACGCGGTCGCCAAGGCGACGCTCAACGGCTTCGGCGGGATGCTGGCGCTGGAGCTCAAGGGCGGCGGCAAGGCGGCCGACCGGTTCCTGCGGCGGCTCAAGCTCGTGACGCACGCGCCGAGCCTGGGCGGCGTGGACACGCTGGTGAGCGAGCCGCGGTACACGTCGCACGCGAAGCTCACGTCCGAGCAGCGCGCGGCGATCGGGATTCCCGACGGCTTCCTGCGCGTGAGCGTGGGGCTCGAGGACGTGGACGACCTGATCGCCGACCTCGAGCAGGCCCTCAAGTAGACCGATGATTCGATTCACCAAGGTCTCGAAGCAATACACGCGCGGTGGCCCGGCCCTCGAAGGAGTCTCGTTCCACCTGCGTCGTAGCGAGTTTGCGTTCCTCACCGGCCCCAGCGGCGCCGGCAAGAGCTCGATCCTCAAGCTGATCTACGTGGACGAGCGCCCCACGTCGGGCGAGGTGCGCGTGGACGGCAAGAGCTCGGTCACCCTCACGCGCCGCGAGATTCCGCGCCTGCGCCGTCGCCTCGGCGTGGTGTTTCAGGACTTCCGGTTGCTCGAGGATCGCACGGCGGAGCAGAATGTGGCGTTCGCCCTCGAGGTCACGGGCGTGCCGACGTCGGCAATCGGCCCGAAGGTGGCGCGGGTGCTCGCGCAAGTCGGGCTCGCGTCCAAGGCGACGGCACTGCCGCACGAGCTCTCCGGCGGCGAGCAGCAGCGCGTGGCGATCGCGCGTGCCCTCGTGAACGACCCGCTCGCACTGCTCGCCGACGAACCCACGGGCAACCTCGACGAACGCGCCACCCGCGGCATCTTCCAGCTCCTGCGCGACATCAATGCGGCGGGGACCGCCGTGCTGATGGCCACGCACGACCTTGACCTCGTGCGCGACACGGGCCTGCGCACGCTCGAGCTCGACAAGGGCCGCCTGGTGTTTGACTCCGGCGCCGACGCGCAGGAGACGATTCCGTGAACCTCGCGTTCCGTGAAGCCTTCCGCGCGTTCCGTCGCGCCCCGGTCCTCAGCGCCCTCTCCGTCACGACGATCGCGTTCTCGCTGTTTGCGTTCGGGCTGTTCGGACTAGTGGCGCTCAACCTGCGCAATGCGCTGCAGCAGATTGAGGATCGGGTCGAGGTGCGCGCATTCGTGGCCGAGGGGACCTCGCCGGAGGCCACCAGCGCCGCCGTCGGTGACGTCGCGATGTTTCCCGAGGTCTTCTCCGTCCGCCTCGTGACCGAGGCGCAGGCATTGGAGCGCGCGCGTCGCGAACTCTCGGAGTTCGAGGATGTGTTCGAGGCGGGCATCCTGCCGTCGAGCATCGAGGTGCGGCTCAAGCCGGGGATGCGGGACCCCGAGACGGTGCGCACGGTCGCGCGGCGACTCGAGATGTACGACTTCATTGACGACGTGCGTTTCGGCGAGGAGTGGGTGGAGAATCTCTATCGCCTGCGCAACATCGCCACGGGTGCGGGACTGGCGCTCGGCGCCACCTTCGCGCTGGTGGCGATGATCATCATCGGCTCCACGATCCGGATGGCGGTGCTCGCACGCGCGCGCGAGATCGCGATTATGCGGCTCGTCGGCGCGACGGACGGCTTCATTCGCGCGCCGTTCCTGATCGAGGGCCTAATCAAAGGCACGCTCGGCGGACTGCTCGCGCTGACGCTCACCTGGGTCGCATCCGAGGTCTCTGCCCGCTGGGTGATGCAGGTGCAGTGGTTCGACTCATCGATGGCGGTGCTCGGCGTGCTGGCGGGCGCGTTGCTCGGCCTGGTCGGCAGCGCGCTCTCGGTCGGCCGTCACCTGAAGAAGGTGTGAGCGGCGTGCGCCGCATCACGCAGGGCTGGCTGCCGCTCGGCGCTGCGCTCGCGCTGGCCCTCGCGGCAACGCCTGTGGGCGCACAGGCGCGCGACTCGCTGCCGCCGTCGGCGCGCGAGGCCGCGGAGCGGATCCGCCGCGAGCAACTCGAGCTCGAGCGGCTGCGCGAGGAGCGCGCCGCGCTGGAACGGCGGATGCGCGACCTGCAGTCGAACGCGCGCAACGTCACGGCGGAGCGCCAGAATCTCGACCGACAGGCCCGCGCCACGGCGCAGGTGGTGCGCTCCCTCGACGACCAGCTGAGCAACCTCTACGCTGAAGTCGGCTCGGTGAATGCGTCGCTGGTGCGCACGCAGGATGAACTGCTGGTCAAGCGGGCGGTGCTCCGGCATCGCGTGAACGAGATCTACAAGCGCGGCCCCCTGTACACGCTCGAGGCCCTGTTGTCGGCCGAGAGCTTCGGCTCGCTCGTGGCCCGCTACAAGTACCTGCACCTCGTGGCGCGGCGCGACCGCGCGCTGCTCGACCGCGTCCAGACGCTCAACGCGCAGATCATCTCGCAGCGCACGTTGCTGGTGCGCCTGCAGGACGACGTCGAGACCAATCGCCGTGAGAAGGCCGAGGAGGAGGCGCGGCTGCGCCGCCTGGAACTCGCGCGGGGCCGTACCCTGCAGCAGCTCCAGGTGCAGCAACGACAGGCCGAGCAGCGGCTCCAGCAGATCGCGCGCGACGAACAGCGCCTCGCGAATGTGATTGCGGCGTTCGAGGAGTCGCGGCGACGCGCCGAGGCTGCGGCGGCGCGCACGGGCACGGCACCGCGCGCGAGTTCCGTGACCACGGCGGACCTCGGGCGCCTCGACTGGCCGGTGGACGGCAGCATTGTGTATCGGTTCGGGCGCGCGGTCGCCGTCAACAACACGACGATTACGCGCAATGGCATCGGCATCGGGGCGTCGCTGGGCACGCCTGTGAAGGTGATCGCCGACGGGAGCGTCGTGTTTGCCGAGCGCTCGGGCACCTACGGCAACCTCGTGATCGTCGAGCACGGCGGCGGCAACTACACGGTGTACGCGTCGCTGCAGGAGATTCGCGCGGCCCGCGGCAGCCGCGTGACGAAGGGGCAGGTGATCGGTACGGTCGGCCAGGCCGACCCCGATCTCCCGCCCCTTGTGCACTTCGAAGTGCGTCCGCAGGGCCGGATGGCCGTGGACCCCTTCGAGTGGTTGCGCCGCCAGCGCTGACGCGCGGCGGCGCTCGCGACGTCTAGCGCTGGACCACGGTCGGCGGCGCGTTCACGGTGAAGTTCACGGTGAACGGACCGAAGTCCTCGTGGTTCTCCTCGATGTGGAGCAGCGAGAACGACACGCCGCGGCCCGTACCCACGGTTGCGCCAGTGAGGGTGCCGGCGAATGGCCCTGTGCGCGCGAAGGTGATCCCGCTGCCAGCGACGGGTGTCACCTGCGCCTGGAACTCGTCGGCGTGCTCCCCCAGCCCCGCAGCGCCGCTCGCATCGAGGAACTCGACCTGGATCGTCGTGGCCACGTTCTGCGTGAGGGTCAGCGTGCCGGACTGGACGCCAGTCGAGCTCACCGTGATCGACGGCTGTCCCGAGATGGTAAGTCGGATCGATTCAATCTCGGGCTCGTCGGGGTCGTCTGTCGTCTGGCAGGCGCTCGCCCCGAGCGAGAGCAGCGCGACGGCGGCAATGGCGGCAAGGCGCGAACGGCGAGTCAGATAGAGCATTCGTCGAACTCCGTGTGGTAGTGTGAAGTGAATCAGAAGGTGACGCGATACAGCAAAACGAAATTCCTGCCGGCTTCGGGGATGATCTCCTTGGTCCGCGAGAGGTGCTCGCGGATCTCCGCGTCGAACAGGTTCTCGGCGCGCAGCGTGATGCTGTGCAGGCGCTGGCCGACGAGTAGGCGCCACGCCACGTGGACATCGGCGGTGGCGTATCCGGGCGTCTCGGTCTCGAAGTCCCCGAGGAGCGTCTGGCGCGCGGCGAGCTTCACGCCGCCGCCGTACGACCAGCGCGGCGTCTCGTGCCGCACGCCGATGCGCCCGTTGAGCGGCGGCATCAGCGGCAGATATCGCGACTCCACGACATCGGGCTCGCCATTGAGCCCGGGAATCGTGTCGCGCGAACCGCTGATGGTGCCGCGCACGTAGCTCGCCGTCGCCTCGAGCACCACGTGCTCCACAAGCGTCAGCTCGAGCTCGCCCTCGGCGCCCACCAGCGTGGCGTCTTCGTTCGTGTACTGGAACTTCCAACGCTGACCCACGCGGCCGAGCTCGCCCGTATTCCGCGGGAACAGGTACCCGTCCATCTGGTTGGCGAACACGGCCAGCTCGGCGCGCATTCGCTCGCGCTCGAGGCGCGCAAAGACGTCGAGGCCGTAGCCCGTCTCCTGCCCGTTGCGCGGATCGCCGACGTCGTATGAATAGGCCGCGAGGTGCGGGCCGTCGGAGTAGAGCTCGTTGAAGTCCGGCGTGCGGAACGAGCGACTGAGCGATGCGCCGAGGCGCAGCCCGCCCTTCAAGGTGTAGAGACCGCCGACCGCGCCCGAGAGCGAACCGAACCATCGCGGCCGTACCGCAATCGTGTCGTCCTGCACCACGATGTTGCGGTCGCGCAGGGGAGTGAACTGCGCGACGTCGTAGCGCAAACCCGCCTGCCACGTCAGGGGGCCGCTGCCAAACTCCTCGACGACGAACGCCGCCAGCGACCAGTCCGCCGTCTCGGTGGCCCGAATGGCGCCGCCGGGCCTGATATCGCGATACTGCCCACGCAATCCAACGACGCCGCCCGTCGCCGGCCCCGCGTGCGTGTGTCGACCCACCAGCTCCACCGCCGTCTGCAACTGCTGAAAGCTGGTCGCGATGCTACCGCTCTTCTCGACTTCGTCGTGATTGTACGCGCTGAAGGCCACACTGCCCTTCACGCTCTCGAAGTAGCCGCCGCTCGGATGCCAGTCGGCCTCGGAGCGCAGCATATGCCGGCGCATCACGACATCCACGCCATTCGGATGCGCACCCACAAAGCCGCCGGGAATGCCGTACTCGTTGCCGAAGTAGCGATACGAGAGCCCCGCGTACCCGGCCGGTCCGACCTTGGAGACGCCCAACGCCGCGCCCAGCGTTCCCACCTGCGTGTTCTGCAGCCGGCCAACTGGAGTCTGCAAGTCTCCGGCGCTGCGAGCGGACCCTTCCGCCCGCAGGGCGAGACCACCAAGCGGGAACTCGCGGTATCCACCAATCGTCGCACCGCTGTTGACGCTCGCCACCTGCGCCGTCATCGCCCCGTGCGCGTGATCCAATGCCACGGTGGGAATCTCCTGACGAATCACGTTCACGACGCCGCCGAGTGCGCTCGAGCCATAGAGCAAGGACATTGGCCCGCGCACGACTTCCACCTTCCGCGCCGTCACCGGGTCCACCGCCACGGCGTGATCGGCCGAGGTGCTCGACAGATCACCCGTGCGGACACCGTCCTCGAGAATGAGCACGCGGTCGCCACCCAATCCACGAATGACGGGCCGCGCCGTGGCCGGCCCCATCGTCACCATCGACACGCCTGGCGTGCCGGCAACCGTCGACCCAAGCGTGGCGTCGAGCCGACGCTCCAGCCGCGCGTCCGACAGCACGTTGACCGGCGACACCGCATCCGCCGCGCCGCGCTCGGCGATCTGCCCCGTCACCACCGTCGCGTTGAGCTGCAACGGCGAGGCGCGCATCGTGAGCACGAGGGCCTCGAGCCCCGCGCGCACGACGAGCTCGCGCGAGACCGACTGGTAACCAATGCGGTGCACGGTGAGCTGGTAGCGGCCCGGCGTCACCACGCCGAACGTGAACCGACCGTCCTCGTGCGTCCGGGCCTCACGGTGGAGCTCGACGATGCGCACCACCGCCGCCGCGAGCGGCGTGCCTGACGCCGCATCGCTGACTCGCCCGGAGACGGACACGGCAGCCTGCGCGCGCAGGACGGCGGGATGTGAGAGGGCGAGTGCGGCAACGAACGCCGCCCTCACCGCAGGGCGAGCAGGGCGCATCAAAGTCGATATGTCGGAGGGACGAGCCGAGGACAGCCCTCGGCAGAGCGAACAGCAGCCGACTCAACCGGACCGCGATGACGCAGTCCGGGAGGGCAACTCAGGCCGTGGGTGGCGCCCGACTGCCGTTCGCGCGACCTGCCGTCGCGCCGTGCGCGACAATGTCACGCGATGCGGGGCGCTCTCCGAGCGCGGCGGCGACGGCCGGAAGCACCGCTGGCTCGGCTGGCAGCGCACGGCCGTGCTGGACCATCTGGCAGACGCCACAATCCGCCGCGTGATGTGACACCGGGCAGTCCCGCTGTCCCGCGTCCTCGATGTGCACCACGACCTCGGCCACGTGCGTCAGGGCGCCGTCGAGCACCGGAACTGCCGCTGTCCCAAAGACCTGAAACGCGAGCAGCAGGACGGCCGCCAGGCGCACGCTTGCGCTCCGCCCACTGAGGGCGGCGCGCTGGAATCGCAGGGGGCGGCGGCGAGGCATCGTCGAATAAGTACTGAGGGCGGACTGGCCTCACAACCCCGAGGGCCTAACTCGGGTTCCCACGGCCGGCCGGCCGGACGGCTTAGATTTCCTACTATGAAACGAGAGGACGCGCTCGAGTATCACTCCCGCGGACGCCCTGGAAAGATCGCGGTCGTCCCCACCAAGCCGCTCGCCAATCAGCGCGACCTCGCGCTGGCGTATTCGCCGGGCGTGGCCGAACCCTGCCTCGAGATCAAGGGCAACCCCGAGGACGCCTACAAGTACACGGCGAAGGGGAACCTCGTGGCCGTCGTGACCAACGGCACGGCCGTGCTCGGCCTTGGCAACATCGGCGCGCTCGCCGGCAAGCCGGTGATGGAAGGCAAGGGCAACCTGTTCAAGCAGTTTGCCGACCTCGACGTGTTCGATCTCGAAGTCGGATCCGAGACGCCCGACGACGTCATCAAGTTCTGCCAGCTGCTCGAGCCGACGGTCGGCGGCATCAACCTCGAGGACATCAAGGCACCCGACTGCTTCTACATCGAGGAGACGCTTCGCAAGACGCTCAAGATCCCGGTCTTCCACGACGACCAGCACGGCACGGCGATCATCTCGGGTGCGGCACTGCTGAACGCGATCGAAATCACGGGCAAGGACCTCGCGGCGATTCGCGTGGTGTTCTCGGGCGCAGGCGCGGCGGCGATCTCCACGGCCGAGCACTACGTGCGCCTCGGCGTCAAGCGCGAGCACATCGTGATGTGCGACCGCAAGGGCGTGATCTACGAAGGGCGCGCCGAGGATATGGATCCGTACAAGGCGCGGTTCGCCTCGAAGGTGAAGGCGCGGACCATCGCCGAGGCCTTGGTCGGTGCCGATGTGTTCGTCGGCCTCTCGGTCGCGGGCGCGGTGAGTGGCGAGATGGTAGCCAAGATGGCCCAGCAGCCCATCATCTTCGCGCTGGCGAACCCGGTGCCGGAGATCCTTCCGCACGAAGTGCGCGCGGTGCGCGACGACGCAATCATCGCCACGGGCCGGTCGGACTATCCGAACCAGGTCAACAACGTGCTCGGGTTCCCGTTCATCTTCCGCGGCGCGCTCGACGCGCGCGCGACGGAGATCAACGAAGAAATGAAGATGGCCGCCACGCGCGCCCTCGCGCAGTTGGCCAAGGAAGAGGTCCCTGAGAGCCTGAGCGCCCTCTACGGCCTCACGAGTGTGAAGTTCGGTCCCGAGTACCTGATTCCCTTCCCCTTCGACCCGCGCGCGCTGTTGCGCGTGGCGCCGGCGGTGGCCTGGGCGGCGGTGGCCAGCGGCGTGGCGCGCGAGTTCATCGAGCTCGACGTCTACCGCGACCAGCTCGAGGCCCGCCTCGGCCGCGCCCGCGGCCTGATGCGCGGTCTCGCCGCCCGTGCGGCACGCGACCCCAAGCGGGTCGTGTTCCCCGAGGGCGAGGACCCGAAGATTATGCGCGCCGCGCAGGTCCTCGTGGACGAGGGCATCGCGCACCCCATCCTGCTCGGACGTCTCGAGCGCGTCCGCGCGATCGCCGACGACAACGGCATCTCGCTGGACCACATTCACGTTGAGGAGCCTGGCGCCAGCGCCCATCGCGAGCGCTACGCCGAGTACCTCTGGCAACGCCGTCAGCGGAAGGGGCTCTCGCTCGCCGAGGCACAGCAGCGCATCACGCGCGCGACGACCTTCGGCTCCGTGATGGTCGCGATGGGCGATGCCGACGCGCTCGTGGGCGGCATCGGCAAGCACTATCCCGAGACGGTGCGCCCCGCGCTGGAAGTGATTGGCGCCGACGAACGACACAAGATCGTCAGCGGTCTGTATATGCTCGTGTTCGAGAAGCACATCGTGTTCTTCGGCGACACGACGGTGAACATCGAACCCACGGCCGAGGAGCTGGCGCACATCGGCTGGTCGGCGGCGACGGTGGCCCGCACGTTCGGTGTCACGCCCAAGGTGGCGATGCTTTCGTTCTCGAACTTCGGCTCCGTGCGGCACCCCGAAACGTCGAAGGTGGCGGAGGCCGTCCAGATACTGCGTGCGCGCGACGCCACGGTGATCGTCGACGGCGAGATGCAGGCCGACACGGCGTTCTCGCCGGACGTGCTGCTGCAGCGCTATCCGTTCTCGGCGCTCAAGGAAGCGGCCAATGTGCTGATCTTCCCGAACCTCGCCGCGGGCAACATCGCCTACAAGCTGCTCACGCAGCTCGGCGGAGCGACGGCCATCGGTCCGATCCTCGTGGGAATGCAGCACCCGGTGCACGTGCTCGAGCAGTGGGCCGACGTGCAGGAGATCGTGAATATGACGGCCGTGGCGGTGATCGACGCGCAGACGCGTCCGCACACCAGCGGCCGCTAGCCCCGCGCGCGTGCCGACGCTGCGCGATCCGCTCTGGAACAACATCCGAATCGAGGGGCCGTACCTGCGGCTCCTCGATGCGGCGCCGTTTCAACGGCTACGCTACGTGCGGCAGCTCGGCCTCGCGCACTTGGTCTATCCGGGGGCCACGCACTCGCGCTTTGAGCACGCGCTCGGCGCGTACCACCTCGCGCAGGAGACCGTGCGCGTCCTGGAAGACCAGGGCGCACTCGCCGGCATCGCTGCCGAGGAGCCAGCGATCGTCGTCGCGGCCGCGCTGTTGCACGACATCGGGCACTACCCGTTCTCGCACGCGCTGGAAGAGCTCGGCGTGGCGCATCACGAATCGGTGGCGGGACCGCTGCTGGCCGACGGCGAGGTCGGCGAAATCCTGCGCGCCGAGTTTGCGGCCGACGCACCGCAGCGCGTCCTCGCGCTCGTGCGCGGCGAGAGTGCATCGCCGCTGCAAGGGCTGATTTCGGGCAGCATCGACCTCGACAAGATCGACTACCTGAAGCGCGACGCGATGATGTGCGGCGTCGCGTATGGCGAGATTGACGTGGACCGGCTGCGGCACGCCCTGGTGGTCCTCGACGACCCGCAGACCGGACGGCGCGCCATCGGAATGCGCGAGAAGGGGCTGTCGGCCCTCGAGTCCCTGCTCTTCGCCAAGTACCAGATGTACCGCAACGTGTACTGGCACCACGCCGTGCGCAGCGCGACCGCGATGTACAAGCGACTGGTGGAGGACGCCCTGCTCGATGGCGCGTTGGCCGAGGGCGAGTTGGTGTCGTTCACCGATGAGGGCATCCTCCACGCGCTGGAGCGTGGGAGCTCCGGCGCGTTGCTGGACGCCATTCGGACGCGCCGGCTGCACAAGCGCGCGCTCGAGGTGCCGGCGTACGAGCTGACGGACCACGACCTCGATTGGCTGGCCGACGACCGCGCCCGCACGCGGCGCGCGGAGGATGCGCTGGCGCGCGAGGCAGGCCTGCCCGCGGGCGCGCTGCTGCTCGACTATCCGCGCAAGGAACGAATGCTGGGGCTGGACCTGCCGCTCCTGACCCGCGACGGCGCGGTGCGCCGCCTCACCGACCGCGGCATCACCGGCGCGCTCAACCTGCCGATTCTCGGCGAGGAACTGTATCAGTCCGCGCGCTGGCTGCGGGTATTCACGGCCTCGCGCCTGACGCTCCCCCGCGAGCGCGTGCTGTCAGTGCTGTTGGCGGCCGGTTAGCGCCACAGGCGCTCGAGCGGCCTGCGCCTACCCGGCGGCGGGGGGCTGCTTGGACTTCCCGTGGGCCTCGGCCAGCATCCGCCCAATACCACGGTAGAAGGTCGCGTCCGCCGAGCGCCCCTCCTCGGCCATCGCGAGTGCGCAGCGTTCGAGCGCGTAGAGGATGTTGCCGAGATACAGCTCGGAGATGCCGGCGACGGTCGTCGGTTGCGCGCCCGGCTGCGCGGGATCAGCCATCGACGGCGAGCACCTGGATGACGATGGCCGTGATGTTGTCGAGGCCGCCGCGTCCGTTCGCCTCGGCGATCAACGAATCCACGATGCGACCCGGGCCCGAGCGCGCGAGCAGCAGCTGCTGCAGGCGCCGATCGTCCACCATTCCCGTGAGGCCGTCGGAGGCGAGCAGGAACACGTCGCCGACCCGCGCCTCGCCCGTGTAGATGTCCGCATCCACCTCGTCGCTGGCGCCGACGCAGCGGGTGATCACGTTGCTGTAGGGGTGGTAGCGTGCCTGCTCCGGCGTGAGGAGCCCGGCATCCACCTGCTCCTGCACGTACGAATGGTCCTTCGTGATCTGCGTCAGTGCGCCGTCGCGGAGCAGGTAGACGCGCGAGTCACCGATCTGGCCGATCAAGTAGCCGGCGTCCGACAGTACCATCACGGAGGCCGTGGTGCCCATCCCCTGCTTGTCGGTCTCGGCGAGCATCCGCTCGAAGATCGCGCGGTTGGCGTCCTGCATTGATCGCCGCACGAGATCGGCGGCGCCGTCTTCGGTGGAGGAGGTGAGGGCGAGGAGGTGGCGGGAGATGATCTGGACCGCCATCTCACTGGCGACCTCGCCGGCCGCGTGGCCGCCCATCCCATCCGCCACGACGAACACGCCACGGCGTTCGTCGGCCTCGGCGAAGAAGTTGTCTTCGTTGCCTTGCCGGATCATTCCGACGTCGGTGCTTGCGCCTACCGCGATTTGCATACCGCTCACCCGGGGGTGGTGAGGAGGAGCGCGAGGAACCCGGCGCCTGCACCCGCGAGCGTGACAAAGAACGCAATCACGGCACCGCACCCGGCCTTCTTGCCTGCCTCGGGTGTGGACGCCGCCGGCGCGCTCGCCATCGCTGGGGTCTTGGCGGGCTGGGCGCGACGGAGGGACTCAATGTCCACCGCCGCGATCGCGCGCGTCGAGCCGCCCTCGCCGGTGGCCTGCACCGCGGGACGGAAGGTCATCTTCAAGTTGCCAAATCGGAGGTCGGGGGCCCCTTCGATGCGCTGCTCACCCTGCACCCGCCGCCCGCCGACGTAGGTGCCGTTCGTGGACCCCTGGTCCACGACGTACCAGCCATCGGCGCGCTTCTGAATCTTGGCGTGCGAGTCGGAGATCGACTCGTCGCGGATTGCGATGTCGTTGTGCTCGCCGCGGCCGATGTTCGTGAGCGCAGCGTGGAGGTCGAACTTGTAGCCCTTGAGCGGCCCTTCGGTCTTAATCTCGAGGGTGGCGAGCGGCGCGCGGCCGGGCTTGGCGGCGGGCGGCGCTGCGGGCGCGGAAGCCGCCGCTGCAGCAACCGGAGCGACCGCGGCCGCGGATCCGGCAGCCGCCGCGGTTGGCGTCGGCGCGGGCGGCGCCACGGGCTCGGGACGCGGAGCCGGAGCGGGCGGGGGGGGCGGCGGCGGCTCGGGTGGAGCGCTCAGCGCCTCTGCGACCGGTGCGGGGGCCGGCGGCGGCTCGGGCGCCACCGGAGGTGCCGGCGCGCGAACCGCTGGTGACGGCACCGTCGCCTCACCTGCGGGCTCTGGTGCCGGCGCCGGAGCCGCCGGCGCGGCCTTCGCGACGTCGGCATAAAAGCGGAACTCGTCCGTGCCCATCTTGATCACGTCGCCGCGACCGAGCAGCTGCTGCCCCTGCACGCGCGCGCCGTTCACCCACACCCCGTTCGTGCTGTGGTCGTGCAGCACGTAGCCGTTGTCGGCGGGCCTGATGCTTGCGTGCTTCCGGGAGACTTCCTTCGACTCAAGCACAATGTCGTTGCCGACTTCGCGGCCCAACGAGACGCCGCCCTCGCCGACCGCGTACTCACGCCCATCCACGAGCGATACCAGACGTCCGCCCGTGGCCGTCGTGGGCTTCTTGGGCCCGCTGGACTTGCTGTAGGACGCCACAAGCGCCGCCACGTCGGCGGCGCTCACGAAGGCCGTGCTTCCCTGCTTCTGGTCGTCGCCGAGGCGAAGCTGGTGCCCCGCAATCTCAATGCGATCGCCGTGGAGGATCGGGCTCGGCTCCAGCCCCACCTGCACCCCGTTGACCAAAATCAGGGAGTCCGGCGTCCCGCGCCGGATCACGACGCCCTTGGCTCCAACCGTGACCACCGCGCGCGTGTTGGGGTCGCCGCCGGGCAAGCGCACGACGGCGCCTTCAAAGGCGCCGACGGTCGCATCCCCTTCAGGGAGCGCGATTTGCTGGTCCTGGAGCTGCAGGTAGGCCATTCAGCAGGGGAAACTACGGGGGGGCGAAAGGGTCGGCAAGCTGAAACGCGCGCAATTACGAGGCCGCGGCGAGCTCGCCCACTTGCAATCGGTACAAGCGCGCGTAGAGCCCGTTGGCGGCCAAGAGCGCGCGGTGCGTGCCGCGCTCGCGGACCTCGCCGTGGTGCAGCACGAGAATTTCGGTGGCCCGGACGATGGTGGAGAGACGGTGCGCGACCGCGATGGTCGTGCGTCCGCGCATCAGCTCCTCGAGGCCACGCTGGATGGCGGCCTCGATCTCGCTGTCCACCGCGCTCGTCGCCTCGTCGAGGAGGAGCAGCGCGGGGTCGGCGGCAATCGCGCGTGCGAAACTCAGCAACTGGCGCTCGCCGACGCTGATCGAGCTCCCGCGCTCGCCCAGGCGATGCCGATAGCCCTCCGGCAGCTTCGCGATCACACGGTCCGCGCCCACGCGCGCCGCTGCCGCGGCCACCTCGTCGTCGCTGAGCGGCGCCGACAGGCGGATGTTGGTCGCCACATCATCGGCGAAGAGAAAGATGTCCTGCTGCACGTAGCCGACTGCCTCGCGCAGCCGCGACACGGGCAGCTCCCGAATCTCCACGCCATCGATGAGAATGCGCCCGCGTTGCGGCTCATAGAACCGCAGCAGGAGATTGATAATCGTCGTCTTCCCGGCACCCGTGTGGCCGACGAGCGCCAGCGTCTCGCCCGGCCGCACGGTGAAGCTGACGCCGCGCAGCACCCACTCGGGATGCTCGGGCGCCGCCGCGCCCGGTGCGAGGTGGGCGAGGTCGTAAGCGAACCACACGTCCTCGAAGACCACCGTCACGCCGGCGCCGCTGCGCCTGGCGTGACTCGCTGGCGCAACGGCGTGGGTGCCGGGCGCGGCCGGCGTGTCGAGCAGTCGGAACACCCGCTCGGAGCTCGCCATCGCCTGCTGGAGGATGTTGTACTTGTCGGAGAGATCCTGGAGCGGCTGGTAGAACCGGCGGGCGAGCTGGAGGAAGGCCGCGACCGTTCCGACGGTCAGCGCCCCGCCCTCGACGCGCGGCGCCGCCCCCACGATCAGGGCCGCCAACGCGATCGTCGTCAGGATCTCGATCACCGGGAAGTACAGCGCGTACACGGTCACGCTGCGCAGGTGCGAGGCGAGATGCGCCCGATTGATCGCGTGAAAGCGCGCCGCCTCGTCGGCCTCGCGTCCGAACAGTTGCACCACGCGCATCGCCGCGATGCGCTCGGCCAGGAACGCGTTGATGCGCGCGAGCCGCGTGCGGATGTCACGGTAGTCCTCACGCACGCGCACGCGGAATTCGCGCGACACCCACAGGATGCCCGGTACCACGAGGTAGGCGGCGATCGCCAATCGCCAGTCCACGATGACCATCAGGACGGTGATGGCGGCGAGCGTGAAAAGGTCGCCGAGCCCCGCCACAACTCCCGAGGCGAAGAGTTCGTTGAGCGACTCGACATCGTTGGTCACGCGCGTGACGAGTCGCCCGACCGGGTTGCGGTCGAAGTACGTCACCGGCAGCCGCTGCAGATGCGCGAAGAGATCGCGGCGGAGGTCGTGCATCACGCGCTGCCCGAGACGCCCGGTCGCGATGGTCTCGAGATACGAGAACACGATCTGCGTCACGAGCGCGGCAAGGAGGACCAGCGTGGACACGATGATCAGGTCGCCGTCCTTGGCCGGAATGGCGACGTCGATGACGCGGCGCGTCATCATCGGGCCGACGAGTTGGAGGGCGCCCTGCACCATCAGGAGGGCCAGCGCCCCCGCCACCGTGCCAGCGTAGGGACGCACGTACGCGAAGAGCCGCTTGGCGAGTCGGGCGTCGAAGGCCTTGCCGAGCGCCTCCTCCTCGTGCTGGATGGTCTGCGGGGCGGTCACGATGGAAAATCGCACCCCGGCCTGCGGTACCGCCACTTTTCGTGCGCGGCCCCGTAGTTTTCAGCACCTATGACGAGCCCTCTGGACCCGGCGTTCCACGGACTGGCGACCGCG
>CAYPYY010000041.1:0-23529 GCA_964414995.1 uncultured Gemmatimonas sp. | reverse complement strand
ACCGCGGCCGCACTCCCGCATTCTGTTGGAACGGCCGCAGCACAAGCTGACGTTAGCCAGACACGCGCACTCACGACCCACTCGGCGTGCCTTCACCGCGACCGTTCCTCACCGCCGAGTGGCGCGATCTCGTCCTCGTGAACTACGCGATCGCCCCGCGGCTCCTGCAGCCGTTCGTCCCGGCGGGCACCACGCTCGACCTCTGGGACGGGCTCGCGCTCGTGAGCCTCGTCGGCTTCCGCTTCGCGTCCACCCGCGTGCTCGGCGTGAGCATCCCTGGACATCGCGAGTTCCCCGAAGTGAACCTGCGCTTCTACGTGCGCCGCCACAGCGGCGCGGAGTCGCGCCGTGCCGTGGTCTTCCTCCGCGAGCTCGTGCCGCGGCGCGCCATCGCGTGGGTCGCGCGCGCGCTGTACAACGAGCCCTATCGCGCGCTTCCGATGCGGGAGCGCAGCGGATCCGACGGCACGGCCCGCACGGTCTCGTACGAGTGGCGCGAGGCCAGCGACTGGGTCGGTGTCACGGCGCGCACCATCGGGGAGCCGACCGCTCTCGTGCCGGGATCGAAGGCGGAGTTCATCACCGAGCACTTCTGGGGCTACACGCGGCAGCGCGACGGCGGTACCGTGGAGTATGAGGTCGCGCACCCACGATGGATGGTGTGGACGAACCCGGAGATCACCGTGCATGGCGATCTCCGCACCACGTACGGCCCGGTCTTCGGAGAGGTGCTCGCGCACGCGCCGGATTCGGCGTTCGTCGCGGTCGGCTCGCGCATAGCGGTGTACCCGCCACGACGCCTGCGCCTCGACGCGCCTCCGACGGGTGCTGGCTAACGCCGCTTGCTGCTGATGAACGCGGTAAGGATGCAGTTGTGGGGCGGCCGCCCTGTACGGCATGGGACGGCCTAGCGGCCGCCCCACAACTGCCTCTTATTGAAGCGTTCACAGCAGAAGCCCACGTTAGCGTGACCGGATGAGTCTTCTCAGCACTTGGGCGCGCTGGCGCCCTCGCAAGCCGCCTTTCGTGCTCGACGAGGACCGCGAGATTCTTCTCAGCGACCGATCGGCTAGGAACATCGTCACCTACTCGGGCTGGCGCGAGGCGCACGCTCGCCCCGACTTCGGCGCTCCCGGCGACCGTCGCCTTCACCTCGGACTGCTTCCGATTCCCTTCGTCGGCTCGCTACGTACGGCTGACATCTATGTTCTGCTTCTGAACCCCGGCCTTGGATCAACCGACTATTTCGGCGAGTACGAACGCCCGGAGTTCCGCCGACATCGGCTGGCCACGCTACGTCAGCGCTTCGGCCGCGCCCAGCCGTTCGGCGAACTCGATCCGCGCTTCGCATGGCACGGCGGCTACTCGTGGTGGCACCAGAAGCTCTCATCCGTCATCCAACAGCTTGCCGATCACCGAGACCTCTCGTTCGCTGAGGCACGAGCGCACCTCGGACGTCGCCTCGCCGCAATCGAGCTCCTTCCCTACCACAGCACGTCGTTCCGCGATGGCGGACAGTGGCTTCGCAGGCTGCCGTCCGTGCAGTTGGCTCGCAGCTTCGTACACGATACGGTGTTACCGAAGGTGAAGCGTGGCGAGGCGACGCTGATCGTCACACGGAAGGCCGCACTGTGGCAGTTGCCTAAGCATCCCGGCGTGGTGGTCTACCGCGGCGCGGAAGCACGCGCTGCGCATCTGAGTCCGAAGAGTAAGGGCGGTCGTGCGATCCTGAGGCGACTGCTGAGCGAGTAGCCGGCTTCGGCGCGCGGCACGCTAACGATGCTTGCTGCCGATGGCCGCAGCTGGGGATGGGTTGGGCGGGGCGGCCGTGATGACCTAGGCTGGTTGCGGCCGCCCCGCCCAACCCTCTTATTGGGGCGTCCACAGCAGAAGCCCACGTTAGCTTGACGGAGGCAATCCCCGCTTGGAAGCAGACAGCTCGCGCTGCATTTACTGTCTTGAGACCAAGCCCCGCCACGCTTTCAATACCGAGCACGTGGTGCCCTTCGCGTTCGGTGGATTCGAAGGCGCGCTCACGATGACCAGGGAAGTCGATCCGCGAGTCTGCAAGCAGTGCAACTCGCGCTTTGGAGATACGCTCGACCGCGTGTTTGCGCGAGACTCCTTCGAGGCGCTCCTTCGCCTGACGCTTGGCATGAAGCCGCCAGAGGGCATTGCTCAACTTGGACGCACTCGAGTCAACCTTCAGCTGAGCTCAGACTCGGCGCTTGGTCCGGTTCATCTAGAGCTGGCCGTCGTTGACGACGAAGGCACGCTGGCTCTCCTAATTCGCCCCCAAGTTCGCTTCCACCTAGCGGGAGGCGGCTTTCTCTGCCTGACAGAGGAGCAGCTTCGGACGAGCGACCCTCGCCTGCTGGAAGGGGTTGATACCTCTCGCAAGGATATCTTCTGGTCCCGTCAACATGGGGATGCGTACGAGCGGATACTGGCGCTGCTCGCAGGCTACGGCATCTCGTTCACGCCGGGCGCCCAGTACACGCCTCCAGTGTCGCCCGAGGAGCTGGAGGTGACTGTAAACTCGACTATTGATGTGACAATTCGGCGGGCCGTGGCACGCATTGCTTACAACTACACGGCAAAGGTCACCTGGAGCACCGCTCCATCGTTCATCTTCTCAAAGGACTTCGATCCCGTTCGAGCGTTCATCCTAGAGGGAGAAGGGGATCCCACCTCATTCGTCCGATTGATGCCTTTGCGCGAACAAGACCGCGATCTCGACTCGCGGTCGCGCAAAGGTCGCTCGCACCTGCTGGTTGTCTCGTGGGACCCCCACGACGACATCGGCATCCTTGGCACCGTCGTGCTCTTCAGCCAGCGCCCGTACGATGTCCGTCTTTGCCGAAAGCCCTCCGGTGTATGGATTGACCTCCGATCAGGACACGAATACTCCCTCGCGACTATGAAGGTGTCTCCTATTCCATCAGGTCGCTACATAATTCCACCACGGGGCTACAGTTGGGACGCGAGCGCAAGCTAACGAAGCTTGCTGCCGACGAGCGCGGGTGCGGTAGCGGTTGGGGGGCCACGGCTTCACTTTTGGTGAAGGACTGCCGCGGCCCCCCAACCGCATTTTATGGGAGCGCTCGCAGCAGAAGCACACGTTATGCGGGTATCCACACGTCGGAGGTGAACATGCTTCACCTGCTCTGCTCCCGCGCGGCGGGGACGCTCTTGATCGCGGGCGTCGCTGGATGCGCAACACTGAGCCCGCGGGTAAACGTCGACCGCGAGCGAGCCGCCGTCCAGGCGGCGATGGCGCGCGGCGCCCGCGCACTCGTTGACCGCGACTGGCCAAGCTACACCCGTTTCTGGTCAAACGACTCGACCATCGAGGTCCTGCACCCCGCCGCCCGCGAGTGGATCGTCGGCTGGGACAGCACGGCGCAGAAGTATCGGGCGCTCATCAGCGACTCGAGCATCGCCTATCGGTTCACCACGCTACGCCAGAACATCCACGTCTCGCCAAGCGGGGATATGGCGTGGGTCACGCAAGAGGACCGTATCGACATCACGCGCACCGGCGCCCAGCCGCAGTCTGTCGTCCAGTGGTCTACATCAGTGTTCGTGAAGCAAGCGGGTCAGTGGCGCTTGGTTCACGCCCATGCATCGGTGCCCCCACGGCCGCGGTAGCCTCGTCGCGCTGAACAGCCGGGGACATAGGTAACACTTCAAACCGGGGACATGGGTAACACTTGGTGAGGGTGCCCGGTCATTCCCGGATGATGTAGTTCCGTTCGTCCATCTTCGCCAGCAAGATCTCGCCGAAGTAGATCGACCAGATGCCGTCGGCCTCTTCGGCGAAGCCCAGGTGATAGCCGCGGAGCGCGTTCGCGATGAAGATCACTTTGGTGTTGAAGCGAAAGGTCCCCACCGTCGTCACGCGCTTCACGATGTAGTGGCCGGGGTACTCCAGCGCCGGCAACCGGGACGGATACTCGCGCGGCGAGGCGTCGTACTGTGAGCCGGGCGGCTTCCCGCCGTGATGGGTGTGCGGGCGCTCTTCATTGTACTCCGTGCGGAAGGCGTCGAAGGCGCGCTGCTGGGACCGCATCGTCGCGCGCGGTGGCCGAATCGCTTCGCGCTTCAAGGTGCGATGCATGCGCTCGTGCGCCCCGTTCTCCTGCGGCGACGCGGGCCGGATGCGCTGGTGCTGGATGCCGAGCCGCATCCACCAGACGTTCAGGTGCGAGAGCCCGCAGATCGAGCGCGTGACGAACGGCGCCCCGTTGTCGGTGCGGATGGCGCGCGGCAGCCCGTACTCCCGGAACGTGCGCTCGAAGATCGGCCGGGCGTCCTTCCCCTTCACGGACTTGAGGCCATGGCACGTCAGCAGGAAGCGCGTGTGCTGGTCGGCGATCGTGAGCGGATAGCAGTACACGTGGTCCTGCGTGCGGAACTGCCCCTTGAAGTCGGCGGTCCAGAGGTCATTCGGCACGTCCGTGACCGGATCGACCACGCCGGGATGCGTGCGCGGGGATCGCTTGCGGCGCGGCTGCACCAAGCCCTCGCGCTTCAGGATCGCGCCCGCAGTGCTCACGGCCGGCCAGTCACGGATCTCCGGGTGCCGCGGCTCCAGCCAGTCGAGCAGCATCGCCGGGCCCCAGTGCGGATGCTTCCGCTTCGCGTCGATGAGCAACGCCGCGATGTGGTCCGGCGTCCGGTTCGGGCTCGTGTGCGGCCGCCGGCTCTGCGGCTGCAGCCCCGCCATCCCGAGCTCGTCGACGCGCCGCACCAGGGCGTAGCCGGTCTTCCGGCTGATCTCGTAGCGCTCGGCCATCTCGGTCATCGTGTACAGCCCGCGCCGGTACTCGCGCACGAACTCCTTCCGCTGGTCCATAGGTCTCGTCTCCCGCCACGGCATCGCAACCTCCCCGGTTACGTGCCACGTTAGCAGTGTTACCTATGTCCCCGGTTTCGAGTGTTACCTATGTCCCCGGTTTGTACCCCGGGCGGCCTAACGCCGCTTGCTGCCGATGAACGCGCGAAGGATGCAGTTGTGGGGCGCACGGTGCACGTGCACGGGACGGCCTAGCGGCCGCCCCGCAACTGCTTCTTATTGAAGCGTCCGCAGCTGAAGCAAACGTTATGCCCATCCAAGGGAGATTCGCATGAGGCACGCTCTCTACACGGCGCTCTCGCTCCTCTTGGTGTTTCCATTCGCACCGCAGCGCGCTACGGGACAGGCACCACAGTTCGATTTCCTCAGCGTGATTCGTTCTCTGCCGGACTCCGGGTCGGTCTATTGGTTTGCACAAGCTTTCCGCGTCGGAACGAGCAGCGCTCAACACGCTGTTGAATCGCGTCCACGACATCCGACCTAGTGTCTGCGGTGCATGCCGGAAGCTACACGCCGCAGCAGGCGAGAGCCTCCCGCGGCGCGATCACCTCCCTACTTTTCCGCCCCGATCGTTCGGAACACCATCTGGGTGAGGAACTGCGTCGTCGACCAATCGGGGCGCGACCGATCCACATCCGTCAGCCGCGGCAGATGCTCCGCGAAGTACCGTTGCAGGTGGGAGCTCTCCACGACCGTGGAGACCAACGCCACCGGATAAGCATACGATGGACTCACCTCGGTGATCAGGTCCGCCACCACGCGACAGAGTCGCTTGTAGCTGAGAAAAAGCCCCTCCCGGTTCTCATCGGCCACGTCCCGGTGCAGATACACCTTGGACGACTCCGCCACGACCACGCGGTACAGTATGGCCTCGTCGATGTGCGGAATGAGAGCGTCGTCCTCAATCGGACGGGTGAGCTCGTGGAGCGCCAACCGCAGCCGCTCCCGCGGATCGGTCACGTTGACGGTCGCGAGCAGGAGCCGGTACTCCATCCACGTCCAATACCAGGCAATCGAGTACAGGAGGAGCCGGTGCTTGCTCTTGAAGTACCGATACACCGATGCCTCCGTCGTCCCGATTCGCTCGGCGAGCTTGCGAAACGTGAACGCCTCGTAGCCCATCTCGTCGATCATCAGGATGCCGGTCCCGACGATGGCCAGGCCCAACTCCGAGGTCGTGGGATCCTTCAGGTGGAGCTTGGGATCCAGCTGCAGCCGCACCCGTTCGGCGACGGAGAGCGTCACGACTTACCAATCAGCATGCGCGCATCGTAGAAATCCACGGCCCCCGACTCCACGTCGTACATCCCGCCGACGATCGCGATCTCGGAGTTGCGCACCATCTGCGCCAGCAGCGCGCTCCGCTGCATGATCTGGCTCTTCACGAGGATCACGTTGAGTTCAGCCACCCGTTCGACGAACGTGTCGTTCGCGGCGCTGCGGTCGCCGATGGTCTCGGTCTCCAGCGCAATCGCCCCTTCGATCTTCTGGAGGAGGGCCGTGAGGTTGCCGAGCCGCACGCCATCGCAGGCGCCCTTGACGGCCCCGCACTTCGAGTGTCCGAGGACGACGATGGCCTTGGCCCCCGCCACCTTGCACGCGAACTCCATGCTCCCAAGGATGTCCTCGTTGAGGATGTTCCCCGCGATGCGGACACTGAAGATATCGCCGAGGCCCTGGTCGAAGATCAGCTCGGCCGAGGTCCGCGAGTCGATGCAGCTCAGCACGATGGCCATGGGGTGCTGGCCCTCGCTGGTCTCGTTGACCTGCTGGAGCAGGTTGCGATTGGACTTGAGGTTGTTGATGAAGCGTTCGTTGCCCTTGCGCAGGACGTCGATGACCTGGTGGGGCGTGAGTGCGTCGCGGATTTCGCGGGTGAGGGTTCTCATGGGATCGCCTTAGCTGAGGGTGTCGCCGCGAAGCTCGACCGTGATGTCGCGCGTCGGGGCACTGGTTGTGAAATCGCGCAGGATCTCGCGCACGTCGAAGTCGATGACCTTTGACCGGCTGGTATCGATGACGACCCGCGCCTTGTCCGGGATGGCCGCCAGCTGTTCGAGGACGCGTCCCTTGTTGAGGAACGACACCTCCTCCGCCAACTGGATGCGGTACTCCTCGGTGCCGGGCGCGTGCTGGTGCACCGTGAAGGGGTTCCGCAGGTTGTGATGCAGCACGACGACGACCGCGACGGCCATGCCGATGCCGATGCCGCGGAGCAGGTCGGTGGCGAGGATGCCCGCCACCGTCGCCATGAAGGGCACGAACTGCTCCCAGCCGTGGCCGTACATCTGCTTGAAGAGTGCCGGCTTGGCCAGCTTGTAGCCCACCACGAAGAGGACGGCCGCCAGCGTCGCCAGCGGGATCTTGTTGAGCAGCCACGGGATCGTCGCGATGGACACGAGGATCCAGATGCCGTGCAGGATCGCGGAGAGCTTGGTGCGCCCGCCGAACGTGATGTTCGCCGAACTGCGCACGATCACCTGCGTGAGCGGAAGGCCCCCAATCATGCCGGAGACGATGTTGCCGAGTCCCTGCGCCTTGAGCTCTCGATTGCTCGGCGTGATGCGCTTTTGCGGGTCGAGGCGATCGGTGGCCTCTACGCACAGCAGGGTCTCGATGC
The DNA here is from genome assembly GCA_964414995.1 of uncultured Gemmatimonas sp. Lineage (GTDB taxonomy): Bacteria > Gemmatimonadota > Gemmatimonadetes > Gemmatimonadales > Gemmatimonadaceae > Pseudogemmatithrix. Next base: position 16,051 of record CAYPYY010000041.1, on the reverse strand, counting down.
TCGCGACGGCCGCGAGCACCGCGGCGACGAAGTACACGTCGGCGCGCGCGAGCACGGAGAAGTCAGGTGCGCTGTGCTGCTTCAGGAACTCCGAGAAATTCCCCGCGATCGGTATCGCGACCATCTGATGCGCCTCGAGCGTCCACGGCAGCGCCCCGGAGGCGTAAAGCGTGCTGAGGATGATGCCCACGACCACCGCGGCGAGCGGACCCGGCACCATGCGAAACAGCTTGAACCGGGGGGCGAGGAACGAGTCCCAGGCGATGAGCAGCGCCAGCGACACCGCCGACACGATGACGACGCCGACGCTGAATGCGGCATCGCCTCCCGGGGCTGCCTCACCGGGCGGCGCGAAGGTGCCGAGGGCATGCGGGATCTGCTTGATGATGATCAGCAGGCCGATGCCGGTGAGCATCCCCTTGATGACGGACGACGGGAAGTAGTAGGCGATGCTGCCGAGCCCGAGGTAGCCCATCACGATCTGGAGGATCCCGGCGATCACCACGGCCGCGAGGAAGGCCTCGAAGGATCCCCCTAAGGTCGCGATCGAGCTGAGCACGATTACCGCGAGTCCCGCGGCGGGACCGCTCACGCCGAGCGGCGATCCGCTGGCGGCGCCGACGACGATGCCACCCACCATGCCGGCGATGAGCCCCGCGAAGAGCGGGGCCCCGGAGGCCAGCGCGATTCCCAGGCACAGCGGGACAGCGACGAAGAAGACGACGATGCTCGCCGGGAGATCGTGCTTCAGTTCTTTCAGGAGCGACGTCATGGGCGCGGGGAGGGAGTGAAGTAATGCACTCCTGCAATGGTAGTAATACTATTGCATTGCCAGCAATGATAGTCTAACTATTGCTTCTGTCAAGGCGACGACCCGGCTTTCTTCGCCCACGCGATGCACTCGCCCCGTTGCTACTGCCACAGCCTCCTCCACTGATGCGCCGACCAAGGCCGTCGATTACCCTCTACCCATGAATCAGCACATCGCGGTTCGGCGATGGTTGCTGGCCTGCATCGTGTCGGTGTTCTTCGCCGTGCTGATTGGCGGTATCACGCGCCTCACCGAGAGCGGGCTCTCGATCACCGAGTGGAAGCCAGTCACCGGCGTGCTGCCGCCCACGACTGACGCGGGGTGGCACGAGGCGTTGCGCGCCTTCCAGCAGATTCCGCAGGCGCAGACCACGCACGCGGGCATCACCATGGCCCAATTCAAGGTGATCTACTGGTGGGAATGGTTCCATCGGCTTGCCGCCCGCGCGGTTGGACTGGTCTTTGCCGTTCCCTTCCTATGGTTCGTGGCGAAAGGAGCGTTGCCGGAGCGGTACAGCATGCGCCTGGTGTGGTTGCCACTGCTCACCCTGGCGCAAGGCGGGTTGGGCTGGTACATGGTGCGCAGCGGTCTCGCGGTACGGACGGAGGTGAGCGCGTACCGCCTCGCGGCGCACTTGGCGTTGGCGCTCACGATTCTCGTGATTGCGCTATGGACGTGGGCGGACCTGAATCCGCGACGTGAGGAGGCGCGGGCCGATTCGCGATGGCGTTGGGCAGTGTTCGGTGTGGTGAGCCTTCTTGCCGTGACGGTAGTGTCGGGGGCCTTCGTCGCGGGCCTCCGTGGCGGCAAGGTCTTCAACGAGTTTCCGCTGATGGGCGGGCGGTTGGTGCCCGAGGGGTATCTCGCGATGGCCGGTCTGTGGACGAACGCCTTCGAGAACCCGGTGGCAGCGCAGTTTCATCATCGTGTGCTCGCGACGCTGACCGGCCTGGCGAGCCTCGGGCTCGCGTGGCGCGCGCGCCCGGACGTTCTCGGCGAGTATGGAGCGATGGCGGTGCGGCTCTTTGGGCTCACGATTGCTGCGCAATTCGCACTCGGCGTCGCGACGATTTGAGCTGCCCCAGGATCCGTGGACACTAACGTAATGTTCACGGAGCATTTCCGGGGGAGGGGTGATGGGACGGCGGAGCTACACGAGCGAGTTCAAGGCGGAGGCGGTGCGGTTGGTGGAGGAGCGCGGGGTGTCGATCCGCCAGGCGGCGCGCGAGCTCGGGATGGCGGTCAACACGCTGCAGGCGTGGTGCGCGGCCAGTCGGGCGCGCGGCGGCGCGCGGGCCCAGCCGAGTGCGGGCACGCAGCAGGAGGTGGCGCGGCTGCAGCGCGAGGTCGCGCACTTGCGGATGGAGCGCGACATCCTAAAAAAAGCCGCGGCCTACTTCGCGCGGGAATCGAAGTGATCTTCGGTTTCATCGCGAAGCACCGAGGGATCTGGCCGGTGCCGCGGCAGTGCGAGGCGCTCGGGGTCTCGCGCAGCGGTTTCTACGCGTGGGCGCGAGCGCGTGGCGCGTCTCGTGCGCGCGGCGGGGCTGCGCGCGCGGCCCCGCCGCCGCGCCGGACCGCGACCGATCGGCGGGCCGCCGTTCGCCATCGCCGACAACGTGCTGGATCGGACGTTCGCGGCGACGGCCCCGAACCAGAAGTGGGTCGCCGACTTCACGTACGTGCACACGCACGAAGGCTGGCTGTTCGTCGCCGTGGTGCTGGACCTGTTCTCGCGGCGCGCCGTCGGCTGGTCGATGCAGCCGACGATGACCGCCGACCTGGTGAGCGACGCGCTCGTGATGGCGGTGCATCGCCGCGGCCCGGCGACGGCGGTCGTGCACCACTCGGACCGGGGCGTGCAGTACACGAGCGAGCAGTTCCAGCGCTTGCTGGCGAGCCTGGGCATCACGTGCAGCATGAGCCGACGCGGCAACGTGTGGGACAACGCGGTGATGGAGAGCTTCTTCTCGACGCTGAAGACGGAGCGGTGTCGGTTCCGCCGCTACACCACGCGGGACGAGGCGCGGCAGGACATCTTCGACTACATCGAACGCTTCTACAACCCCGTGCGTCGGCACTCGACGTTGGGTAATATCAGTCCGGTAGTGTACGAACAGCGTGCGGTCACGTAGGGTCACACTGTCCACGAAAGCCGGGGCAGCTCAAACCCTTTCTATATGAGCGTCCACAGCAGAAGCAGACGTTATACCGAGCCGTGCGGTCGGACGGCTCTTGGGCTATCTTGAATCGACGCCTCCACACCGGACGACTGCCATGGTGCGCTCGACTGACTCCCTCGAATCCCAACTCCTGACCCTCCCGCCGGCGGATCGCGCGCGGCTGGTTGAGGTGCTGCTCGCGAGCCTGGATCAGGACGTCGAGAGCGGACCCGTCGCCGAGATTGAGGCGGCCTGGGCTGCCGAGGCGGAACGCCGTCTCGCTGAGCTCCGGAACGGAACGGTGGCAGGAATCCCGGCCGAGCAGGTCTTCGCCTCCATCCGCAGCAAGCTCGCTAAGTAGTGGCGCGCGCCCTCGAGTTCCATCCCGAGGCGCAGGAGGAGTTCGAGGCGGCGGCCGTGCGATACGCCGGCATTCGTGCGTCGCTGGGCGAGGCATTCCTAGATCGCGTCGAGGCAGCCACCGCCCGCGCCGTGCGCGGCCCGATGACTGGCGCTCCGATGGGCAGTTCGCTCCGACGCGTCTTCGTAAAGCGATTTCCGAACTTCGTGCTCTACGCGGTCGAGGATTCTCGCATCTTCGTGCTTGCCGTCGCGCATTTTCGGCAGCGTCCCGGATACTGGCGTCGGCGGTCGGTGCGCTAGGACGGGGCCGGTGTGAAGTCAACTTTGAAGTGCAACAATGCGCGCTACGCAGCATAGATCTCCTCCGGAGTTCTGAAGCCGAGCCGTTTGCGTGGCCGGCGGTTGAGCGTGTCGGCGATGCGCTGACACTCGCGCTGCGTGAGGTGCTTCATCGAGACGCGCTTCTTGAGGTACTGCCGGATCAGTCCGTTCGCGTGCTCGTTGCTGCCGCGCTCCCACGAGTGATGCGGCGTCGCGAAGTAGCACTTGGTGTCGACGACCGCCTCGAGCTGCTTGTACGAGTGGAACTCCGTGCCGTTGTCGAGCGTGAGCGTCCGCACCGGCCGCGGTTGCGCCTCGATGAGTTGGCGGAGGCGCGCGTTCGTCTCCGGCGCTTGCCGAGAGTCGAGCTGCCCGATCGCGATGAAGCCGGACTTCCGCTCGACCAGCGTGACGATACATGCCGTGTCCGTCGTGCTGCCCATCACCGTGTCGCCTTCCCCATGGCCGAAGCGCGAGCGATTCTGCGCGCCGGCGGGCCGCGTGGAGATGTGCCGTTTCCCGGCGAGGCGCCCGCGGCTGTCGTACGTGCCATAGCGCTTCCGCAGGTTCTTCGTCACGATGCGCAGGTGTGCGTACAGCGTGCCGCCGCGCTTCTTGTCGGCCCAGATGTGCCGATAGATCGTCTCGTGGCTGATGGCGAGGATGCCGAAGCGGGCGCACCAGCCCGCGACTTGCTCCGGGCTCCAGTCGAGGCGGAGGAGCTCCTCGACAAACGCCCACTCCTCTAGCGAGAAGTGGGTCCCGCGCCGCGCGACCCGCCGCCGCTCATTCGTGTAGCTCTGCGCCTTCAGCGGATAGTAGCCGATGCCGTTCTGGCGCCAGCGGTTGCGGGAGATCTCGCGCGTGATAGTGCTGCGGTGTCGCTGCAGCTCGCGCGCGATGGCGGCCGGCTTGTAGCCTTGCTTGCGCAGGGCCCAAATGGCGTACCTTTCTGCCAGGGTGATCTGGGTGTAGGTCATGGCGTCTTTTCTCTTGGAGGAGAACTGAAGCCTAGCCTGCCCCAGGTCACCTCACCCGCTTTCGGGGGTGGGGCGTTTGTTGCACTTACTATACGAATGTGCGCCGTCTAACGACGCTTGCTGCCGACGAACGTGGTGCGAATTGGGTTTGGCGGGACCGCCGCGATGGCCTGATCTTGGTTGCGGACGCCCCGCAAAACCCTTCTCAATTGGAGCGTTCACAGCAGAAGCACACGTTAGCCGGACCACCCGGAGTCAACGACGACCCGTGCAACTCTTGCTGCGTGACTCGGAAACAATGCCGCTTCACACGGACATGTCACTGGTCATGGCTGCGTTCGGTGCCGAGGGAAGCAGCTACGAGTGGCTACTGAACGACCTCGACCCGTGGCCTGGGGAGAAGGGCCTTCCGACGGTATTCAAGCGCTTCCTGCTGCCGGATGAGGAGTACCCGGCCATCGTCCTCAGCGGCGCGGACCTGTCCTCGCTCCTCACGGAGTTTCCGGTGCAGTTCGTCTAGGGTGTCTTCTCTGCCTTCCGTCCGGGCGGAGCACCAGACCCGAACCGAATCGATCCATATCCACTGGCTGCAGGTCTCGCCGTCGGACGTTCCGGGAAGTGGAGTCATCTTGAGTCTCCTTGCATCGCAGGTCGGACGAACGACGATGCCGCGGGTGCATGCGATGACGTTCGGCGGCCCCTCACGTCATCTCACCGAAGTACCCGTGCCGCTCGAACCACTTCGCCGCCTCGAGCACCGGGACCACCGTCGCCGCGAGCCCCGCCGCCAGCGCCCAGTCCGTCCAGACGAAGGTGAACGTCCCGAACGGCCCCTGGAGGAAGGGCACATACACGATCACGACCATCAGCACGGCCTCCCAGAGGACGGCCAGGTTCAACCAGCGGTTGGCGAACGGCCGGTGGAAGACCGACAGGCGGTCGGACCGATAGCTGTACGCCTTGAAGAACTGGATCAGCACGAGCGAGACGAACGTCATCGCCATCGCCTCGGCGACGGGTCTCCCGCTGCGCAGCAGCCAGGTGAACAGGCCGAGGTTGACCGCGGCGGACCAGAATCCGCCGGTGAGGAGCAGGACCACCAGCGGGCGCGTGAACACGCCGGCCCGCGGGTCACGCGGCTTGCGCCGCATCAGGTCATCCTCCGGCGGATCGACCGCCAGCGCCAGTGCCGGCAGGCCGTCGGTCGCCAGGTTCACGTAGAGGATCTGGACGGCGGTCAGTGGCAACGGCAGGCCGGCGAAGGCCGCGCCTGCCATCAGCACGATCTCGCCGACGTTCGACGACAGGAGGAAGGTGAGATACTTGCGGATGTTGCTGAAGACGATCCGACCTTCTTCCACCGCGGCGACGATCGTCGCGAAGTTGTCGTCGAGCAACGTGACGGCCGCCGCCTCCTTGCTCACGTCGGTGCCCGAGATGCCCATCGCGATCCCCACATCCGCCTTCTTCAGTGCCGGCGCGTCGTTCACGCCGTCGCCGGTCATGGCCACCACCTCGCCGTGCCGCTGCCACGCCTCGATCACCCGCAGCTTGTCGGCCGGCGACACCCGCGCATAGACGCCGATGCTCTTGATGTCGCGCGTGAGCACCTCGTCGGTGAGCTGCGCCAGCTCCTGGCCGGTCACCACCCGGCGTCCCTCCAGCAGCCCGATCTCGCTGGCGATCGCTTGGGCCGTCAGCGGATGATCGCCGGTGATCATCACCGGCGTGATCCCCGCGTCCCAGCAGATGCGCACGGCGGCGCGCGCCTCGCCCCGCGGAGGATCCATCATCCCGACGAGGCCGAGCCAGGTCATGCCCCTCTCCGCATCCTCCAGGGAGGTGTCCCGCTTGCGCGCGACGGCGATGACGCGGAGTCCGACCGCCGCCATGTCGCGCTCCATCGTCAGGAACGCCTCACGGTCCGCCGCCTGCAGGGGCACCTCGTGCCCGTCGCGCTCCCACGTGGTGCAGTCGGAGAGGATCGCGTCCAGCGCGCCCTTGGAGTACGCCACGAGCGAGCCACCGTCGCTCGCGTGGAGCGTCGTCATCCGCCGCCGCTCAGAGGTGAAGGCGATCTCGTGCCGACGCGGGGATGCGGCCGTCACCTCCGACTGGTCGAGTGCCGCCTTCTCGGCCGCGACGACGAGCGCACCCTCAGTGGGGTCGCCCTGCACCTGCCACCGTCCATGCTCGTCGAGCAGCACACGCGCGTCGGACGAGAGGAGAGCGGCCCGCAGCAGCTCGACCACGGACGGCGGAGGCGGCACGGCAGTCCCGTTCGCGAGGAACTCGCCCGCCGGCCCATAGCCCACGCCACTCACCTCCAGCGTCCCCTCGCTGGTCGTCACTCGGCGCACCGTCATCTCGTTCCGCGTGAGTGTCCCGGTCTTGTCCGAGCAGATGGCCGAGGTGCTCCCGAGCGTCTCCACCACGGGCAGCCGACGCACGAGCGCCTGCCGCTTGACCATGCGCTTCACGCCGATTGCCAGCGAGATGGTGACCACCGCCGGCAGGGCCTCCGGCACCACCGCCACCGCCAGGGCGATGCCGAAGATGAGCATCTCGAGCGGCGCGACCCCGCGCCATACGCCCAGTGCGACGATCACGGCGACGATCACGAGCGCCGCCTTCCCGAGGATCGAGCCCAGCCGGTCGAGGTTCTCCTGGAGTGGCGTGCGGCCGGCCTCGACGGTCTGCACGAGCCGACTGATGCGCCCGAACTCGGTCGACATCCCGGTCGCGACCACCACCGCCTCTCCGCGTCCCCGGGTGATCATCGTGCCGGCGTACGCCATGTTGCGCCGGTCGCCGAGCGCCGCCTCCGGATCGTCGACCGCGTCCGAGGACTTCTCCACGGCCACGGACTCGCCGGTGAGCGCCGCTTCGTCGATCGAGAGATTCACCGCGAGCGTCACGCGCGCGTCGGCCGGCACCCGGTCGCCGGCGCGCAGCACGATCAGGTCGCCCGGCACGAGGTCACGCGCCGGCACCGCCACTTCCACGCCGCCGCGGAGCACGTGACCGAGGGGAGCCGCCATCTCGCGCAGCGCCTCGAGCGCCCGCTCCGCCCGGTACTCCTGGATGAACCCGAGCAGCACGGCGAACAGCACGATCACCGCGATCACCACTGCTTCGAGGCCGTGGCCGAGCAGCCCCGACAGCAGCGTGGCGACGAGCAGGATGACGACGAGGACGTTCTTGAACTGGGCCGCCAGCGTGTGCCAGGGCGAGGTGCGCTCGAACGCCTGGAGCTCGTTGGGCCCGTGCACCTCCAGCCGACGGCGGGCCTCCTCAGGCGAGAGGCCCGCGTCATCGGTCGAGAACCGCCGCCGGACGGCGTCCGTCCCCAGCGTGTGCCACCGGGTGGACTCGCCGGGGGCGGATGTCGGCTGTTCCTGGCGCGTCGGCATCTTCGGATCCCGTCTTCTAGAGGGCGAGCGCCGCGAGGGCACCCTCGACCATCGCCTCGGGGACCTTCCGAGCTTCCTTCGCGTCGCCGACGACGATCACGCGCTCCACCTTCTTCGCGATCGCGTCCACGATCCCGTCGACCGGGGTGGCGCCCAGGCAGAGCACGAGCGTGTCCGCTGGCAGCGACTCGACGTCGCCGTGCGATTGCACGACGACGTGGCCCGGCCCGCGCCGGATGAGGCGCGTGTCCGTCCGGATCTCGACGCCATGGCCAGCGAGCCGGCCCAGCAGGAGCGCGCGGTCGTCCACCGGCGCGTCCGCGGCCACCGCCGACAGCGCTTCGACGATCGTGACCGCGTGGCCCCGCGCCGCGAGATGCTCGGCGGTCTGCGCGCCCATGCATCCGCCGCCGGCGACCACGACGCGTCCCTTCACGGACTCGCGTCCCTCGAGCACCGCGCGCGCGGTGACGACGGCGAGGCCGTCGGGCCCTGGGATCGTCGGGCGCAGCTCGGTCGATCCGGTGGCGACGATCGCCACGTCGTACGTCCCCGCCGGGATGCTCTCCGGTGTGCACGGCGATCCGAGCCGCACATCGACCTTGAGGCGGCGCACGGCGCGAACGAGCGCGTCACGGAGGAGACCCCAGTCGGCACGGAATGGCGTGACCGCCGCCGGATGCAGCTGCCCGCCCAGCGCCGCGCCCTGCTCGTACAACGTGACCGAGTGTCCGCGCGTGGCCGCGACGATCGCCGCCTCGAGCCCCGCAGGACCGCCGCCGATCACCATCACGCGCTGCGGCTTCGTCGTCGGCTTGGCGAACGCACGCTCCCGGCCCACGGCGGGATTCACCGTGCACCCGATGTCCCGCTGTGCGAAGAGGCGTCCGATGCACTCCTGGTTGCACGCCACGCACGGCATGATCTCCTCGTCGCGCGACGCCTGCGCCTTGATCGGCCAGTCGGGATCGGCGAGCAGCGAGCGACCCAGTGCGATGAAGTCCGCCGCTCCGTCGCGCAGCGTCTCCTCCGCGAGTGCCGGTGTCCGGATCTTGTTCACCGCGATGACCGGTATGGAGACGGCCTTCGTGACCGCCACGGCCAGGTGCACGAGCGGCGCGTCCGGGATCGCCATCGGCGAGATCAACACTCCCTTGGCGAACGACGCATAGTTGCCGGCCGAGATGTGCAGTGCGTCGATCCCACGGCGTTCGAGATGCCGGGCGATCGCGACGGTGTCGTCGGACCCGAGACCGCCGTCAACGTACTCGTCGCCGGAGAGCCGGACGATGACCGGGAATCCGGCGCCCACCTCGCCACGCACGGCGTCAACGACCTCGTCGAGGAATCGCAGCCGATTCTCCGGCGTTCCCCCGTACTGGTCGGTGCGGTGGTTGCTGAACGGCGACAGGAACTGGCAGATGAGGTATCCATGTGCACCATGCAGCTCGATGAAGTCGAACCCCGCCCGCTTGGCACGGCGCGCGCCGGCGGCGAACGCGTCGACGATGTCGCGGATCTCGGCGACCGTGAGCTCGCGCGGCATCTCGTTGACCACCGGGTCGGCGATCGGCGAGGGGGCCACGGGTTGGGATCCCGAGACCCGCTGCGACGCCTGGCGTCCGCCGTGGAACAGCTGGATCCCGATCCTGGCTCCCTCGGCGTGCACCGCGGCGACGAGCCGGCGGAGCCCGGGGACGGTCTGGTCGGTGTGGATGCCGAGCTGGTGGACGAACCCCTTGCCGCCAGGGGCGACGAAGGTGGCTTCGACGATGATCGCGCCCACGCCGCCCTGCGCGATGCGCCGGAGATGCGCCACGTACCGGGGCGTGACCCGTCCCTCGCCGTCCGCGAAGTTCCGGACGATCGGCGGGTGGATGAGGCGGTTCCGAAGGTGGAGTGACCCGATGGAGCCGGGTTCGAAGAGACGGGCGTATCTCATGGGAATGCGCCTCGCGGGAAGGGGCTATCTCCTCGAACGTAGGCGCGTCGCATTCGGAAGTCTGTCGGGTCGCGACCACGAGCATGTCAGGTGAGTGCCGACCGGTCCCGCCGTCCCGTGGAACGCCTACATCACGTCAGGCAAGGGCTGATTCCACCCTGGCGCGCGCGCGACGAACCTCCATGGAGTCACCTCGATCCTCACAGCCCTCGACAAGGACCCGGAACATGCCAGACTTCACGAGCATCCTCGTGGATGTGGACGCGTCAGCACCCTCGCATCCGGCGCTCGAGCGGGCCGCCGCCCTCGCGCGACGGGCGGGTGGACGGCTGACCATCACCGATGTCCTGTCCATCCCTGCCCACGCACGCCAGTACCTGCCCGCGGAGGTCGAGGAGGATCTGATCGAACGGCGCCGTGCGCAGCTGAAGCACATCGCCAGCTCGCTCACCGGGGTGCAGGCTGAGGGCAAGCTCCTCTTCGGCCGCCCCGGCATCGTGCTCATCCAGGAGGTCCTGCGGTCAGGCCACGACCTGCTCGTCCGATCGCACGACCGCGATGTCGCCGCGGCGGCGGGGCGACCGTTCGGCACCGTGGATATGGAGTTGCTCCGGAAGTGCCCGTGTCCAGTCATGCTGATCCGCCGAGGCACGGTGGCGGCGGCTTCGCTGATCTTGGCGGCGGTCAACGCCGACACGGAACGGGAGTCGGAGCGCGCGCTGAACGCAAGGATCATCGAGCTGGCTCTATTGGTCGCTGAGTATGAAGGTGGCACGACGAGCGTGCTGCAGGCCTGGGCGCCGTTCGCCGAAGGCAGAGCGCAAATGGTGCTCACCAGTGATGCGTTCGCGGCGTACGTGGATGCAGTGCGGGAGGGCGCGGCCGCCAAGCTCGCGCACCTCGGACAGGGGTTCCAGGGACGCCTCCCGGCGGAGCAGCTCTTCAGCCGTCGGGGCGAGCCCGAGGTGGTCATCCCGGAGTTCGTCGTGTCGCACGGCGTCGACTTGGTCGTGATGGGCACCGTCGCGCGTAGCGGCGTCGCAGGACGGCTCATCGGAAATACCGCGGAACGCGTGCTCGCGAAGCTCCCTTGCTCGGTGCTGGCGGTGAAGCCGGACGGGTTCGTGTCTCCGGTGAAGCTGAACGGCGCATAGGACAAGACTCGGCGGAGACGTGACTCACTCCCCGCTAGGGCAGAGCAGCACCGGTTGTGCCGCCGCGCGCACAAGCTTGTCCGCCACGCTGCCGACCACGAGACGTTGGAAGCCGCTCATGCCCTGGGTGGTCAATGCAATCAGGTCCGCGTCGCGCTCGGTGGCCAACTGCATCAGTGCCCGCGCCACTTGGCCGTCTACAACCGCCTTGCAGGCGACGGTCTGCTGCGTCGTGCGCATCCGCGCCGCAATCGGCTCGAGATACGTCTCCTCACTCTCCTCGGCAGGCTTCTGGCCGAGGTGGGCCGCCGCCATCGCCGACATCGGGTGCACGACGTGCGCAAGCGTGAGCTCCGTCGGCTGGCCATCACGGAACCCCTGCACCGCCGGGAGCGCACGCTCCGCGCGCTCGGATCCATCCAACGGTACCAGCACGCGCCTGAAGAGCGAAGCCCCCTCGTGCTGCTTCGCCGCCGCGCGCCCGGCGCGCAGCAGCAGCAGCGGAACGGTGATGCGGCGCATCAGCCCATCGCTCACGCTGCCAAGGAAGAACCGTTGAAAGCCGCCGCGACCGTGCGTCACCATCACGACGAGTCCGGCGTCCTGCTTCGCCACCTCATCAAGGATCGTCGGAACGGTCTCGCCGTCGCGAAAGACCGCATCCACCACAACCGCGGTCCGCTTTCGCAGCCGATTGGCGAGCCGATCGAGACCCCTCAGCTGGTCCGCGCGCCACGTGAGATCCAACGCCGGGTCGCGGACCGGCACCCCGCCGCCGCCGGTCCGCCGCGCGATCGAGGGATGCACCTGGAGCAGCACCAGTCGAGCGCCGTGCTGCTCGGCGAGGGTGACGGCGACGGTGAGCGCGCGTTCCGCGAGCTTCGAGCCGTCAACGGGGACCAGAATGTTGCGATACATGGCGCACTCCCTTGAAGTGGTCTATCTACGGCGATACATCGCAAACAGTGCGAACGACATCAGCACCACGGCACCGAGCCCCGTGACCGCGTGAGCGGAACTGAGGGCGGTGAAGATGGATCCATTTGAGTGCACCAGGTCGAGTGGCAGGAAGACCACCATGTTCAGGGCATTGGATCCAAAGAGGTTCGCGAGCGCCAAGTCGTGGGCGCGCATCCGCACTGCCACGATTCCGCTCACCAGTTCGGGCGCCGACGTCGTGGCTCCCAGCAGCCACGTTCCCACGAACGTCGTACCGAGTCCGCTCAGGTCGGCAAGGCGAACCGCAGCGGAAGCGAGCGCAGGTGCCGCCAGCAGGACAACGGCGGCGGCGGCGATGAATAGCGTGACGGCGAGTCCCAGCGACGAGCGATCGCCGATGGATTCGGCGCTTGCTTCCAGCGGGGCGGACGCGGTACCGCTCGGTCTCGTCGCGCCGTGCCGGAAGGCGGCGCGGGTGCCGGCGAGAAAGCAGACGGCCAGCAACAGCGATCCGGGGCTCACGCCCAGCATCGTCGTGGTGGGGCCTGCGAGCACAAGCGCGCTCGCAGCAAGCGTCAGCCCAATCGCGAGCAGACCCGTGTAGAGGTGCGAGGCCGACGCCCCCTTCAGGAGGCGCCCGCCCGAAAGGAGGGTCAGGAACACGAGAAGCGCCATGTTCGCCACGCTCGAGCCAAGCAGGTCGCCGACGGCGAGGTCTGGCTCTCCGAGCATGACGGCGGAGATGTCGGTGCTCAGCTCGGGGAGTGACGTCGCTCCCGCGAGCAGGAGTGAGCCGACGAACACGCGACCCAACCCCGTGCGCTCGGCAATCGCATCCGCCGAGTGCGTCAACACCGTGCCAGCGATCACGATCAGAGCCGCGCACGCGAGAAACCAAAGCGACTCTACCAGCATGCGGCCATCCCTGCGGTTCCGGCCCCGCCTCTCGTCGGTTGCATCGATGGCCTCCGGTGGCGAGCGGGCGCCGTGCGAGTTGAATCAGTAGGCGCAAGAGCAGACGGCCCCGTTGCCACGTTGGAAATGTGCGACGGCTACCCTGCCGCAGATGTCGGGAAACGATCTCGCTTTCGGAAGTGCTTTCCCTCACAAGGACACCGACGACCGCCGCTCGCCAAGGCGTGGGCGCGCTCAATCGTCGCGGTGCACTCGGGGACGTTCCGGAGCCCCCGACTGTCAGCGGTGGCCCGCCACCGCATCCTATGAGAACGGCTGCAACAGAACCCCACGTTAGCTCGACTGTCACGGATCGATGCCGGCGCGGAATTCACCTCACAGCTCGCTGGCGGACGACCGCCTGGGAGAGTAGCCTCATGACGTACATCGACTCCATCCCCTTTCAGTATATCGGCAAGGGCGAGCAATGCGTCATCAAGACCAAGCTCGCCCTCAGCACCAAGAAGAGCACCGAGGCCACGGCTATCCTGACCGCAGCACCTGCTGGTGGTCCGGAGAGATGGGCCGCGTGGAGCCGGTGAAGATGAGGTCGGCACGAGTGGGGAACGTGGTATGAACGGCCACAACAGAACTTCACGTTAGGCACACGTGATCGCATCCTACCTGCGCGCACATTTGTGGGCTCCGGTCGTCCTCGTCGTAATCGCACTCGGCGGGCTCTTGTTGCTCGCCTTCGAGCTGCTGTTGCCGTGGAGCCTTGTCGCCTTAGTCACACTCGTCGCTATGGGACTCGCCCGCGAACCTTTCGCGCGCTGGCGCTCTCTGCGCAGCAAAGGGTACTTCGGCGGTAGGCGAACCGGCGACGCTTGGTTGTATGAGGAAGTAGCCGATGGCACGGTGCGCTCCTTCGCTCTGAAAAGGGAACGCACGGAGCCTGGTCACACGGAGTTGTTCGTCCCGGACGAGGCGTCGTGGCGCCGCGCCGTCCCCTCCTGGGCGCGGGAGCGCCGTACGGAGATCGTGAGAAGGATCGCCGAGCGGCTCGGAGCATCCGACCTCCACGAGACCGGTGCCTAACGAGAGTTGGTGCTGCTGGCCGTGTTAGGGAAGCGGTGGCGAGCCGCTGCTCTGCTTTCGCGGATGGCTCGCAGCGGCCCGCCACCGCATCTTATGGAACGGCCACAGCACAACTTCACGTTATGCGGGTGAAGCACCCATCAGCCCCGATCACGCATCTCATGCAAGGATCTGATGCATTCGACTAGCCTCGCGCGCTTGGTGTGTGCCGGAGTCATTGGCATCGGCGTCCTCGGGTGCCTTCGGGTTTCGCGCACCGGAGCCTCGGTAGCCATTCCCGTACCGGTGTCGCCCGCCCTCGAGTCGCGCACCATCAACGACCCGACGCCGCGACGCGCTGAACAGCTCTCAAGCGCACAGCTTGACTCCGTCGCCCCGCACGTCCGCGCCCTGCGCGTGACACCGGACGAACTCACGCAGACCGTCGGAGACTCCATCCGGGTCCGCGCACTGGTCCGCGTGTTCGCTCTCGACAGTGCCGGCGGCGTGCTCGGCGAGTTGCCGTACTTCGACTATGGGTTCTCGGGACGCGGGGCCCGCTTGCTGGCCGACGGGCGGCTCGTCCTAGGCCGAGCTGGCACCGTGACGTACACGTTTCTGTTTCCGCAGGCACATTGGCAGGGCCGCGGATCGACGCGACCGAGTACCACGGTTCGCATCACCGTGTTTCGCAACGACCCCTGAAGCCGCGGCGCGCCACCGCATAACGACGCTTGCTGCCGACAGCCGCGGCGAAGGTAGCAGTTGTGGGGCGGCCGCCTTATGGAACATGGGACGGCCTAGCGGCCGCCCCACAACTGCTTTCTATTGAAGCGGCTGCAGCACAAGCTCACGTTACGTGGACTGGGACGGATCGGCCCATTCGAACGCTTGCGCCATCCCTTGGCCTGCCGCACCTTCCAAGCATGGCTGACTCCCACGACATCCGACCCGACGCCAAGCGGCTCGTCGACCAGCTCCCCGCGGGGGCCAGCTGGGACGACCTGGCGTACGAGGTCTATGTTCGCCAGGCCATCGAACAGGGCATCGCCGACGCCGACGCCGGGCGCGTGGTCGACCACGACACCGCCCTCGCCCGCGTCCGCGCGCGGATCCGTCGGCCCGCGTGATGCTGCCGCTCCGCTGGACGGAGCGAGCGGTCACGAATCTCGCCGACATCGCCGACTTCATCAGCCAGAACTCGCCGGTCTACGCCGAAGGCGTGGTCACCCGCATCGATACTCAGCTTCAGCACCTGCGCCGGCATCCGCATCTCGGGAAGCCCGCGCCCGAGGCCGATGACCTCGCCGTCCGCGAGCTCGTGATCGACAGCTTCCGTGTGTTCTATCGGCCGCGCCCCGATTGCATCGAGTTGCTCGCCATCGTGCACGGCCGCCAACAGTTGCCGTCGAGCCTCAAGTAGATCGCGACGCGCCACGTAACGACGCTTGCTGCCGACGAGCGCAGGGGCGGTAGCGGTTGGGGGGCCACGGCTTCACTTTATGTGAAGGACTGCCGCGGCCCCCCAACCGCATTTTGTTGGAGCGCTCGCAGCAGAAGCACACGTTAAGCGGACACGAGAGACGTCAGAATCGAGGAGAAGAGATGACCATCAAAGATCTGGCCCTGAAGCGCTGGCAGGGTGACCGCGAGTTCAGAAGGAACCAACGGGGCCTCGCGTTCCTCCGGGACTTCTTCAACCACGCCCAGATCATGGCGCTCCTCGTGCTGCTGTCGGACCTCACCCCGTGGCCGCTCGGCGTGGACCGCACTCCCGGCCAACGCGCCTTCTTCGTCCTCGGATGGGCCGCCATCATGGCGTTCATCTACTTCCTGCGCCCCTCCATCCTCGAGCCGAAGGCCTCGCAGGATCGCGACGCGGCCGCTTAACGCCGCTTGCTGCCGACAGGTGCACTTTGGTAGCGCGGGCTGCGCCCGCGCATTCTATTGGAGCACCTGCAGCAGAAGCCCACGTTATGTCGACGCATGAACATG
>CAYPYY010000040.1:8574-23698 GCA_964414995.1 uncultured Gemmatimonas sp. | reverse complement strand
TGGTGCAGTATCTCCAGTCGCTGCGCGGGTACTGGGTGGCGTACTACCGTCTGCGGCGGGTGACGATGTTCGATTTCGTGGCGGGGCAGCCTATCCGATAAGAGGCGCTCAGCGCATTTTCCAGCTATGCCCAACGCCGATCCGGGCCTGCTATCCACGCCGGCGCGACTCGAGGCGCTCGAGAGCACCGGCTTGCTCGACGCCCCGCCGAGCCCGGCGCTCGAGCGGCTGACTCGGATGACCGCGCGGCTCATCGGCGTACCGATTGCGGTTGTGAGCCTGATCGACCGAGATCGGCAGTATTTTGCCGCATCCACTGGACTCCCCCCCGCTGTCGCTGAGGCCGGCGAGACGCCGCTCAGCCACTCGTTCTGCCAACACGTGGTGGCCAGCGCGTCGCCGCTGGTCGTAGCCGATGCCGTCGCGCACCCGCTCGTGCACGACAATCTTGCCATTGTCGACTTTGGAGTGGCGGCATACGCCGGGTTTCCCCTGCGCGGTAGCGAGGGCGAGACCCTCGGCTCGCTCTGCGTTTGTGACAGAAGCGTGCGGGAGTGGACGTCGACCGAACTGGACGTGCTTCAAGACCTGGCGCAGGCCGCGATGACGGAGATCGAGCTGCTTCGGGCGACACAACTGCTCCGGGAGCGCGGACGCGAGCTGCAGAGCCTGCTGGACACGACGGACGAGTTCGTGGCGCGGCTCTCGCCGCGGGGCGATATCCAGTACGCCAACGCGGCGCTCCGCCGTATTATCGGCGCGCATCCCCGTCTGGCGACTCCTGGCGGAGTATTCAGGATTCTCGACCCCGCCAGTCGGCCGCTACTCGAGGATGCGTGGCGGAGGGTGCTTGCGCTCGAGGCGAGCGTGGACGTCGCGCTGACCTTGGCGCCGCCCGGGCGGCCGCCGGTCGAAGTCGAAGCGCGTTTCGAGCCCAATGCGCTCTCCGGTTCGCTCAAGAGTATTCGGTTCTTCGGGCGTGATTTGACGGAGCGGCGCCGTATCGAGCGAATGAAGGACCAGATGATCGGCATCGTGTCGCACGAGCTTCGGACACCGATCGGCTCGGTGCAGGGGGCCCTTCAACTGCTCTCGCGGCTCTTGCCGGCCGACCTGCCCGCGCGTGAGCGGGAGCTCATCGCGTTGGCGAGTCGCAACGCGGAGCGCCTCCTCCGGCTCGTGAACGACCTCCTTGATCTCGAGCGGCTGGAGTCCGGTGCTGCAACTGTCGACCGGCAGAACGTCGCCCTGGCCGAGGCCTTCACCGCGGCTCAAGATGCCACGCAACCGATCGCCGATGCCGCCGAGGTGCGACTGCTGTGGGATGCCGCGGGGCTCCGCGTCTCGGCAGACGCGGATCGCGTTGCGCAAGTGGTGATCAACTTGGTCGGCAACGCCGTGAAGTTCTCGCCGCGGGGCGGCGCGGTCCACGTGTCGGCCTTGGCGCAGGGCGAGATGTGCGAGGTGCGCGTCGCCGACGAGGGTCGCGGTATCCCGCCGGAGGACCTCGATCGCGTGTTCGAGCGGTTCGCGCAGGTCGAGCACGCCGACGCCAAGCAGAAGGGCGGCACCGGACTCGGTCTCGCCATCGCCCGTGCCATCGTGCTCGGCCACGGCGGCCGCATCTGGGTCGAGAGCGCCGTCGGGCGCGGCAGCACGTTCCACTTCACGCTGCCGCTGGCCGCCGCGCCATAGGGCGGCCCGCGGCGGCGGATGCCACCCGCTACCGCGTGAGCTGAATCCCGGTGGTGAACAGCCGGTCCGTCGTGCGGAAGCCGGGCTCCGGCAGGTTATCGTAGCGGATCACGTACGAGACCTTTATCCCGACGCGCGCCGAGATCGGCGCGATCAGCGACGACTCGCTGTTGACGCGGAAGTCCTCGCCGTCCTTGAGGTTCGGAATCAGCTCCACGTTCTGCTGAAAGTACGAGGCGGGCGTGAACTGATGGCGCCAGATGCCAGCAGCGCGCGCCGCGGGAAACGTCTGGTACGTGCCGTCGACCGCCGTTTGCTGCGTCGCGCTTCCACCGCCTTCGAACCGCAGCGTGTCCGTCGCGCTCGCCACAGGACGGAACTGGAGGCCGGCCGAATGCTCGAAGCGACGCTCGATACCGGCGAACGGATTGCGGTCATACGCCGACGCGGCGAACGACGAGAAGTGCGCACCCAGCCGGTAGCTGCCGCGGATCGAGGCGCGCAGCAGGTTGGTGTTCTCTACGCCGTTGAGTTCGCCACGGACGATGCCGAACGCCTGCTCGAGGGTGAGACGGCCGCGTGACTGCGTGAGCTTCTCGCCAATGCTCAGCGTGGTGACGTCGGTGTTGCCGCTGACGGCCACGTAGCCGAAATCCGCGGTGAACTTGGTGACGACGGCCGGCGGATCCTGCGCTTCGAGTGCGGAAGAAAGCACCGCGACGGCGAACGCCGCGCGGGTGAGTAAGGCCTGCAGTTGCATTGCGGTGGGGGTGAAGGGCTTCGCAATCTATTCAATCCCGGCTGGCGTTGGAACGCCGCTGCACATAGCGTCCGTGATGGCCAAGACGCTCTATAACGCGCAGCATCGCGCCGAACTCCTCGCGCGGCTCGACGCACTCGAGCCCACCCGGACGCCCGCCTGGGGACGAATGACCGCCCCACAGATGGTCGCGCACCTGACGGAGGCGTACCGGATGCCGCACGGCGATTTGCGCATCCGCCGTCGCCGCGTGCCGGGGCGCGCACTGGTTCGCTGGCTGCTGCTCTACGTCTTTCCGTTTCCCAAGGGCGCGCCCACCGCACGCGAGCTCCTCGCGCGGGTGCCGACAACCTGGCCCGACGATCTCGCACGACTGCGCGCGCTGGTGGCCGAGTCGGGGCCGCCCGATCCCGCGGTGGCCATCGGGGATCATCCGTTGTTCGGTGCGCTCTCGCCGAAGGACTGGGGTGTGCTGCTCTACAAGCACACCGACCATCACCTGCGGCAGTTCGGCGTCTAGGAGCGCTACCAGCGCCAGTCGCGGTAGAGGTCCACGCCGAACTGATAGATTTGCGTGAACGTGCCGATGCGATTGCAGGGGGCGGAGCCGGGCGTCATCGACACCTCGGCGGAGAGGCGTTCACGCGGTCGATACTCGCCGGTGATGCCGAACCACGCCGGCAGTGACTGCGCCGCGCGATTCGCGCCGCGGCAGACGCCGCCGGAGAGCCGCAGGTAGGTGTCGGTCCCGATCTGCGTGCCCGCGGTGAGTGCGAAGCTGTTGAGCAGGCCTTCGAACGAGTTCAGCGTGAAGTCGCTTGGGCTGTCGCCAGCCACGGTCACGACCTGGAGCTCGCTGAGGAAGGGCAGCTTGGCGCCAAGCGCCCGCTCGGCGGCGCCACCGAGTGAAGGGACCAGCGCCGCGGTTGCGAGACGGACCGCGGACCCGCGCTGTCCGTCGAGGACAAACGTCGGAGCACCGAAGAGCAGGTAGGAAATGATTTCGGTGTCGCTGGCGGTGGTGCCGAGGTCGCTGCTGCCGAGGGCGAGGCGCGGCTGCTCCACGCTGCCGCTGAGGCGCGCGTTGATGTGCACGTCCTCGCGCTGCGCCTGGCGCACCGTGTACGACGTGTGGATGTCGAGCGTCGGCGGGATGCTCAGCGGTCCGTTCATTCGCACCAAGCCGCTATCCACCTGGAACGTGCGCTGCAGCAGGCCGAGGTCGAGGCGGTACGTGCCGCGCGTCGCGAAGATTTCGCCGCGCACCTCCGGGTTGGTGAGCGTGCCAACCACCTGCACTTCGCCCGTCAGCTGGACGTTCGCCTCCGGGGAGCGGAGACGCACCTCGTTGCCGAGCCGGAGCGTGAGGCGCTCGATCTGCGGCGCGAAGCGGCTCGTGGTCGTGTCCACCACCAAGTCTTCTTCCAGCTCAAGGATGCGGCGGCGCTCACCGCCGATCACGATGTTGGCCGTCGGCACGACCACATCGCCGCCGAGCTGCAGCGAGTCGAGCAGGCCGCGTAGCCGCAGGTTCCAGGACACGTCGGCCTCGGCGACCCGCGGATCGTCAATGACGCGCAGTTGGCGGGCGATCGTGCGGATGTCGGTGGTCCAGCCGCGCGGCGTGCGGGCAATCACGCCCTCAACGGTCGCGGTGTCCGCCGCAGAGCGATCGTCGGCCAACCGCGCGCGGTACACGAAGATCGAATCCGGCGCGAGGCCGACATCCATTTCGAGGTCGCGGAAGCCGGTGCCAAGGGCGGGCACGTCAAAGGCGCCGTCTCGCAGCAGCACGATGCCGCGCGGCACGAGCGCGTCCCAGGTGCCAGTGACCTGCACGTCGGCGTCAAAGCCGCCGGTCACGTTCCGCAGGCCGGGCGTCAGTGCCTGGAAGCCGGCGAGGGGAGCCCCATCTGCGTTGAGGCGGATGTACACCGGTGCCTCGACGAGTCGGTCGCTGGCCTTTCGACCACGGAGTGCGAGGTCAATCGGCAGCTCGGCGGTCGCCGTGAGCGCATCGCGGCCCATCGCGCGGGCGCCCATCGTCAGCCCGAAGCTGCGACTGGCGTAGGTGCCGAGCACGCGCAGCTCGGGCGCGACCTGGCCGTCAACGCGTGCCGAGTCGAGTTGCATCGAGACCGCCATTCGCGGGTCATCGAGCGTCCCATCTACGCGCGCATCGAGCGTCAGTGCGCCCGCGACGCGTTCCGACATCATTCCCGTGAACCGCGCGTGGCTCAGCGGAACCCGTAGCGCCTGGAAGAATCCGGTGACGGTCCCGCTGGTGTCCACGGCGAGGTCGAGCGCGAGCCGTGCGCCGTCGGCGGAGCGCATCTCGAGCGAGTCGACGGTGAGCCGGTCGGGGCTGTTGCGGAGCCAGGCCGGCCGCTGGAGGGTCCACGTCGCCCCCGGCAGGCGCGCCTCGAGTGAGTCGAGCCGTGCCCGGAGCGTGTCGGCGCTGAGACTGATCTCCGCGCGCGCCGAGGCAATGATCGTGTCGGCGGCGATCATTCGCAGCGACGCATCCGCCGTCTCGCCGTTACGGATCAGCGCCTCGGCGGAGATGCGGTGAATGGGCAGCCCGGCGCCGCTGACGGCAGCGGCGTCAAAGGTCACGAGGCCTCGCGTGGCCCGCGGGACACCGTCGAGCAGTAGCTCGGCGTCCACACGTGCGACGCCGTACGAGCCTGCCGCAACGGAGTCGGCAACCAACGTCGCGCGCACGTCCACGGTGTCGAGCGACCCGAGGGCGACGCCGCTGATTGTCACACGACCGCTGAGCGAATCGCGCCACATCGGAACCAGCGAGTCTGGGAGCAGCCCGACAAACGACGCGAGCGAGTCCACACGGAGCGTGAAGCGCAGCGAATCGCGCAGGGCCGGGTCGCGGCTGAGGCGACCGCGGGCGCGCATCTCCGCGAGCGGAGAACTCAGTGCGAGCGTGTCCACGCGCAGCCCACCGGGTTCGATGGCCAGGGCCGCGAGCCCGCGGCGGATCGCGACGCGTCCGACGCTCGAGCTGGAGTCGATGTGCAGGGTGATGGGGCCGGCGGGGTCTTCCCAGGGTCCGTCGATCCCGAGCGTCGCGCGCGCGGTCAGGCGATGCTCGAGCAGCCCGCTCTTGGGCATCAGCCGACTCAGGTCCAGCGCCCAGACGCCGAGTTCGCCCTGCAGCACGAGGCGCGAGGTATCCATTGACGTGGCGCCGTTGAACACGATGTCGGCGCCTTCGCCGGAGAGCGAGAGCGCGAGGGTGGTCGAGTCGCCGATGGCCGAGACGTTCACGCTGCCGTGCAGTCGGCCGGCAAGCGGCTCGGCGGTGAACGCGCGCCCGAGCGCGGCGAGGCCGACCGTGTCGAGCGCGAGTCGCGCCTCCAGCCAGGTCGTGGACTCATCCTCGGCGACGCGTCCGTCGCCACGCACGTGCGAGCGCGGCAAGGCGCCGTCCACGTGCACGAGGTCGAGGTCCTCGAAGCGGAAGTTGTCGAGCGGGCCTGTGAGGGTGACGCGTCCGACGAGATAGCCGCGCAGCGAGTCGGCCACGTCGGTGATGCCGCCGGCCGTCCGCACGTCCATCGAGTCAATCCGGACGTGCAGCGGCTTGAAGACCGTCTCGTCCGCGAGCAGGTCCACGTTGCCCTCCACGGTGAAGCGCGAGCGCGCCGCGCCCACGCGGCGGTCCTCGAACTCGAGCGTGGAGGGGTCGATGCGCCAGTCCGTGAGCGCGCCGCCGCGGGCGCGCAGGCGCCCGAA
Organism: uncultured Gemmatimonas sp.; assembly: GCA_964414995.1. Lineage (GTDB taxonomy): Bacteria > Gemmatimonadota > Gemmatimonadetes > Gemmatimonadales > Gemmatimonadaceae > Pseudogemmatithrix. The sequence goes on along the minus strand of CAYPYY010000040.1, from coordinate 17,490 downwards.
CAGCCGTCCGTCCCACGGTGGTGGCGGCGAGGCGTCGCCGAAGATCTCTCGGACGAGGCGCAGGTCGAGCGGCGCCGCGGTGACGTCGAGGTCGCGCACCCACACGTCGTCGTCGCCCTCGCCGACTTCGAGCAGCAATCGCCCGCGCAGTTCGGTGTCGGTAGCGCGCACCTCGAGGTCGGTGAAGGCGTAGCGCAGGACCCCGCGCGCGCGGCCGTTCGTCACCCGCACGACCGCGCGGGCAGCGCCCGCACGCGGCAGCAGTTCGTTGATCCACGCCACGTCGGCGAGATCCACCTCAGGTGCGCGCACGGTCAGTCCAATCCGCGGGTCACGGTCGCGCGCGCCGTACGCGATACTGCCGCGCACACCGACGCGCGAGTTCGTCAGCGCAATCCTCGGGAGATCCACCTGCACCGAATCGGCGAAGAGCGCGAGCGTCCCCTCGGCCTCGCGCACGCGGACGGGCGGATCGTTCGCCGCCAGACTGAGCGCGGCGACGGTCAGCGTACCGCGCGAGGATTCAGTGTCGAAACTGCTTTCGCCCAACGTGAGCGCCACGTCGGTGATCTCGGTTCGCACCGGCGGCAGCGAGGGCAGGGAGTCCGGAGTGACGATGCTGACGCGACCAACGCCCAGCGACAGCGTCCGCAGCCGGATGCGCCAGGGCGTTGTCGGCGCGGGCGCGGTGTCCGACGTCGCGGCCAGCAGCGACTCGTAGTTCCAGCCGCCCGTCGAGTCCTGGACGAGCGCCAGCGCAGGATCCTCGATCCGCACTTCGTCGAGCAGGAGCACATTCTGGAACAGCTCCGCGAGCCCGATGCGAGCGAACAGCGCGCCGGTGCCCGCCAGTCGCAGGCCGGCGGCATCGTGCACGGCGAGCGAATCCAGCGCGATCGTGCCCAGCGGCACGAGGCGCAGCCCGTGCAGCGCGACGCTGCTGCCCGGTGCCAGAGCCGTCGCGATGCGCTGCTCGATCTGTCCCTGCACCCACGCGCGGCCGCGCAGGGTGCGGAGCGCGACGTGCGCAGTCGCCGCGACGGCAAGCGCGCCCCCGAGCATCAGCCCGAGGGCCACGCGGACGAGGATGGCGCGACGCGATGCCACGCTAGAACGCCTCGCCGATGCTGAAGTGGAACGTCAGGCGCGGGAGCAGCCCCGTGGCGCGCGGCGGACGGAATGACGTGGGGCAGGGCACGGGCCCCAACGCATCCGCGGCCGCGTCATCGAGCGGCTCGGTGCTGCCGGGTGACACGCAGATGGCACGGCCCGTCGCAGTGGCCGTGGCCCGTTGCAGGAAGAACGCCGGGCCCGCCTCGTAGCGGTGCGGATTGTAGCCCACGTCCACGCGGAACGGCCCGAGCGGCGTGACGAGCCGCACTCCGATGCCCGGCGTCGCGCGCAGGCCGGTGACGGCATAGTTGCCCGAGTTGTTCCAGACGCGACCGGCGTCCAGGAACAGCACCCAGCGCAGCAAGTCGCTCGGCCAGCCCACGCGCGAGCGCAGCTCGAGGTTCACCAATGCCTGCGCGGTGCCGCCTGCCGGCGCGAGGCGCTCGAACCCGCGAGCGGGGTCGGCGACGCCGACCTCCTCGCCACCGACCGACACGGTGTCGGAGAGACTGCCCACCACGTACGCGGCGGGGCCGAGCTGACCCTGGTTGTAGCCGCGCACCGTGTTCTGACCGCCCGAGTAAAATCGCTCCTGCGGCGGCACCAGGCCCTCGAGATTGCGCGGCGTGATGATGAAGCCCGCGGAGACGCGCGCCGCGCCCACCAGCGAGCGCGACAGCGGGCGGTACAGCGCATACTCGAACTGCGTGCGGTTGAAGTTGAGCCGTTCGGCCGGGCGGCCGACGCTCACCGTGCCGACACGCGTCTCCAAGGCCCAGCGCTCATCGTTGGTGGCGAGCGTCGTGATGGCCGGTGCGGAGCGCGACCAAGTGACGCCCGCGGCGTGCGTCACGCTCGGCGAGTTGAGGAGCAGGCGGTCGTTGAAGCGGCAGAGGCCGAAGGTCGCACACGACACGGCGGCGTCGGACGTCGTACGTCCGGCGTCGAAGCGATACGTGAAGGTGTTGTTGACGCGCGGGATCAGCGGTCGGTCGAAGGAGGCGAGTCCGCCGATTGTGGTTTCGCGCACGTAGCTCTGGAATTCCGTGCGCCGCTCGCTGTAAAGCGTGGCCTGCGGGTGCCAGCGATCGCCGACGACGCCGCGAATCGTCAGTGAGGCGCCCACGTAGTAATTGAGCCGCGCGCTGAAGCTGTCGGCCTGCACCGAGGGCGCGCAGAGGCCGCGGGCGCCGTCGAGCGGGGCACCGACGCCGATCTTCGAGAGGCGCGCATCAAGCTGCAGCCGGTGTCCGACGCCGAGGAAGTTCTGCTCGACGTACCGCGTACGGGTGCGGAAGCAGTCGATGGTGCCCCAGCCGCCGCCGCTGCGCAGCGCGTTGTGGCGGCCCTCGATCAGGCGAACTCGGACTGGGATGGTATCGCCGCGTGCGCCGGCCGCGATCGTGTCAATCGCGACCGTGCGATACAGGTCGTACGAGTACAGGAGCTGCTGACTCGTGCCGACCGCGCGTGCCGAGTAGATGTCGCCCGGGCGAAAGCGGAGGAGCGCGCGGACCTCGTGCTCGCGCAGCGCCGGTGGCTTGGTGGAATCCTGCGGCGTGAGCGCGACGTCGATGTCGCCCACGCGGACCTGGGCGCCGGGCCGAAACGCCAGCGTGACCCGCGCGCGGCGTGCCACGGTGTCGACGTCCACGAGGCGCGTCGGCGGCCGCGCGCGGGCGTAGCCGGAGGCTCGCAGGATCTGCTGCACCGAATCCAGCGTCGCCACGAGCACCGAGTCGTCGAGCGGCGCGCCGCGCAGCGCGCGCGCGAGCGCGACGTCGTTGATCAGGCGACTCGGCAGGCCGGTGACGCGCACGGTGTCAATGAGCACCGGAGGCGCTTCCGTGACGGCGAACCGCACGTGCACCGTACGCGGTCCGATGGCGATGGTCCCGGCCGTCGCGCTCGTGCCCGGGTATCCGCGCATCGCGTACCAGGCGGCGATGCGGCGCGTGTCTCTCAGGAGCTCAAGGGAATCGAGACAGGCAGTCGGGCCGACGTTCCAGCCGAACCATCGTCGAAGTCGCCCCGCGCGCTCGGTGTAGAGGATCAGCTTCAGGTCCACCGACGCGATCGACTTATTGCCGCGCAGCGTGATGTTCTCGACGCGCGGGCGGCGTTCGGAGCACTGTTGCCCCTGTGCACCGGCCTCGCCGGCGACTCCCAGCAGGAGCAGCGGGAAGAGGATGCGGAGCGCGCGCATCCCTAATATTATCGAAGCACCCACCTCGATTCCGACCCGCCCTCGACGGGAGCTCCGATGCGCCTCCGATCCGCCCTGCTGCCACTGTTCGCCGCCCTCGCCTGCGGTGAGCGCCCCGCCGCGGTTACCGCCGACACGCCAAGCTGCTTCGGCAACCGCGTGCTCTCGTTCCAGGATGTCACGGCGGAGGTCGTGATTCCGAGCGGTGAGGCCTGCGATGCCGGCTCATTCACCGTGGTGTTCACGCGCGGCGCGGACACGCTCGCGCGGCTCACCGAGTCGCGCGTCGGGACCGTGGGATTCATCGGCACATCGGACGTGGACGGCGACGGGCGCGGCGAGTTCTTTGTCGCGACCTTCTCCACGGATTCGTCGCGGCGCGGGGCCCTGCACGCGTACACGGACGCCGCGTCGGGCATCGCCGCCTTTTCCATTGCGTCGCTCGATTCGGCGCAGCTCGCTGGCTACGCCGGACACGACCGCTTCGGCTTCGGCGGCGGCGACCAACTCGTGCGCGCGTTTCCGCGGGCTGCCGCGGGGGACACCGCGTGGTACGGGTACTCGCACGGCGAACGGAAGTGGTCCGCAATCGCGCGGCCGAGCTGGGTGCGCTGACACCGCGCTCGGCGCAAGACGCTCAGGTGCCGCGCGGCTTCACCCGGCGCGTCGGCACGGCGGCGAGTGGATCGTCGGGCCAGGGATGGCGGGGGTAGCGGCCCTTGAGGTCTCGGCGCACGTCGAAATAGCCGTGACGCCAGAAGCTTGCGAGATCGCGCGTGACCTGCACCGGACGCCCGGCGGGTGAGAGCAGGTGCAGGGTGAGGGCGACGCGGCCCTCAAGAATCGTCGGCGTCTCCAACGCTCCGAAGAGCTCCTGCAGCTTGACCGCCAGCACCGGCTGCGCAGGGTCGCTGTAGTCAATGGCGATGCGCGACCCGCTCGGCACGGCGAAGTGCGTGGGCACCAAGCGGTCGAGCGCGGCGCGCGCGTCCCACTCAAGGCGCGACAGGAGCGCGGCACCGAGATCCACGCGCGCGAGCTCGCTGCGACGGCGGACGCCCAGGAGGTGCGGGGCGAGCCAGTTCTCGAGCGAGTCGAGCAAGGCGGCATCATCCACGGACGGGAATCGCGCGCTCAGATGCAGGTGCGCGCAGCCGAGTCGCGCGCGGAGCTCTTCTGCGCTCCGTGTCCACGGCAGCGACTGCAGTCCCTGGCGACGGATGGCGTGGACCAAGGCGGCGCTCACGGTCGCATCATCGACGTCACGGAGCGGGCGCTCGCGCAGCACGATCGCTCCCAGTCGCTCGCGCTCGACCGCGCGGAGCGCATCACTCGCATCGTCCCACGACACGTCGTGCTCGGTTTCGATCTCCGCCTCCGCCGCCAGGCGCAGCGCATTCGCCGAGAGCGGTGCCGCCAGCCACACACGGCTTTCGGCGGGATTGCCGTCCAGGTCGGCGATGGCCAGGAACGGTGCATCGCCCATCGGCTGTGACGGCGAGAACCGCGCGCCGCGACCATTGCGCAGCAGAAAGCGCTGCGCCGCACCGGGCCGGCGCTTGGCGATGCGATCTGGATATGCGAGCGCAACGAGGAGCCCGACGTCATCGAGGGCGTCGCTGTCATCGTGCGCATCGCGGCCCGTGCCCAATGCACGCTGCAGGGCCTGCGCCTCGGCGCGCACGCGCTCGAGCCGCGTGCCGTCAACGCTGCCGCGATGCCGACCGCGGAGGGCCTCGACGCGCGTGCGCACATCGGCGTCCTCGTCCGCGGCCTCTCGCCGCAGCACGTCGCGCTCCGCAAGCAGGGCGGCGACCTCGCAGGCGAGCCGCGCGCGTCCACGCTCGCTGCCGCGCAGCACGAGATGCGCGAGCCGCGGCGCGATGCCCAATGCGGCCATCGCTCGCCCGTGTGGCGTGGCGCGATGCGACGCGTCGAGCGCGCCGAGTGAACGCAGCAGTGTCCGCGCCTGCGCGATGGCGCCGGCGCTCGGCGCGTCCATCCAGCGCAGGGCGGCGGGATCAACCACGCCCGCGCAGGCCAGCTCGAGGGCGAGCGGCGCGAGGTCGCTGTCGAGGACCTCGGGGACGGTGCGTGCGGGCAGCGCGGCGTCGGTCGCGGCGTCCCAGAGTCGGACGCACACGCCCGAGGCCGTGCGACCGGCCCGACCGCGCCGCTGGTCGGCCGAGGCACGCGAGACGCGCGTGGTCTCGAGCCGGGTCATTCCGCTGCGCGGGTCGAACCGCGGAATCCTCGCGAGGCCTGCGTCCACGACAATCCGCACGGCGTCAATCGTGACGGACGATTCCGCAATGGAGGTGCTGAGCACGATGCGCCGTTGCGACGTGCGCGGTCGCAGGACGTCGTCCTGCTCGTCGAGCGTGAGCGAGCCGTGCAGCACCTGGACCGCGGCACCGCTCGCGCCTTCCTCCTCGAGCAGCGCGCGCACCCGACCGATCTCCGCAATTCCCGGCAGGAAGACCAGCGCATCGCCGTCGAACTCGCTGACCGCGCGTTGAACGGCGGTGGCCACCCCGCGCGCGAAGGGCACGCCCTCGCGGATGGGCCGGAGATGCGTCTCGACCGGGTGGCTGCGGCCCTCGCTGGCGATGATCGGCGCGTCGCCCGCGTCATCCGCCAACACGCGCGCGACGGGCGCGGCTTCGAGCGTAGCCGACATCACGACCAGTCGCAGGTCCTCGCGAAGCACGGCACGCGATTCGAGCGCGAGGGCGAGCCCAAGGTCGCTCGGGAGATGCCGCTCGTGGAACTCGTCGAAGCAGATGGCCGCCACGCCGTCGAGCGACGGGTCCTCCTGGAGCATCCGCGTGAGGATGCCCTCGGTCACGACCTCGACGCGGGTGCGGGCTCCCACGCGGGATTCGAGTCGCACGCGGTAGCCGATCCGACCGCCGGGTTCCTCGCCAAGCAGGCGCGCCATCTGCTGTGCGGCGGCGCGGGCGGCGATGCGGCGCGGTTCGAGCACGAGCACACGTCCGTCACCGCGCCACGGCGCGTCGAGCAAGTCGAGTGGGATGCGCGTGGTCTTCCCGGCGCCCGGGGGCGCGACGACGACGGCGCCGCGGCGGCGCTCGAGCGACGAGCGCAACGCGGGGAGGACCTCGTCGATGGGAAGGGCGGGGGCGCCCCGCAGGACGGACACGGCGTAGGAAACCAGACGGGTGGAGGGCGCGTACACCACGAAGGGTGCTGCGCATAACTTACGAAGGTGCGCGGGCCGCCCGCGCCTTCCTCGCTTCAGAATGTCTCTCGACGCCTCCCTCCCCTCGCCCGCCACTCGCTCACGGAGCCGCGACGCCGCGTTCTGGCTTTCGCTGCTGCTCGTCACCGGCTGCGATATTGCCACGAAGCGCTGGGCCGAGCGTGCGCTCGCCCTGCACGTCCCCGAGGAGGTGGCGGGGCACTGGCTGCGCTGGACGCTGACGTACAACACCGGCGCCGCGATGAACCTCTCGGTCGGCGACGCCTCGCGCGTGGTCTTCAGCGCGATCGCCATCCTGATGATCGGCTATCTGTTCTACCTGTATCGGCAGTCGCATCCGACGGAGCGCGCCACGCCGTTCGCCCTCGGAATCATCGCGGCGGGCGCCCTTGGCAACCTCCTCGACCGGCTCCGGCACACCAAGGGCGTGGTGGATTTCATTGACGTCGGCACCTTGGAGTGGCGTTTCTGGACGTTCAATGTCGCCGATATGGGCGTGAGCGTCGGTGCCGTGCTGCTTGCGCTCCTGATGTGGCGCGATGACCGCCGCGCCGCTAGCGTCCAGCAGGCGCCCGCGAACGACCCGTCCCCCTCTGCCCGGACCGAGCTATGACCGAACGCCGAGACTTTATCCGCCAGGCCTCGCTTCTCGCCGCAGGCTCGCTCGCCGCGACCCCATTCGTCGCTGCCGCGGCTGCGTCGGAGCCCCAGGCGCAGACGACCTGGGATATGTCGTGGACGTCGCGCGTGACCGGTCGCTACAAGATGTGCTTCGATTCGCCGGAGATCGCCGGCGGGGTTTGCCTGCATCAGGCGCGGTCGTTCCTGGCCGGCTACTCGACAGTCTACGGCCTGCGCGATGCCGATCTGTCGGCGGTCCTGGTCATTCGGCACGCCGCCGTGCCGATGGTGATGACCGACAAGCTCTGGGAGGACGGCTGGCTGGCCACGCAGACCGAACTCAAGGACGTCGAGACGGGCGAGCCGACCAAGCGGAATCCCTTCCTCAATGTGCCCGCGGGCGCGCGCCACGCGCTGACCTGGCCGGACGGGGCGCTCGACAACTTGATCGCACGCGGCGTCGTCGTGCTTGCCTGCGACCTCGCGCTCAACAACTTCGTTGGGCAGATCGCGAATCATCGGCAGATTCCCCGCAGCGACGCGCGCGAGCTTGTGATGGCGAACCTGGTGCCGGGCATCTACCGGATGCCCACGGGCGTCTTCGCGACCAGCCACGCGCAGCAGCTGGGCTGCGGGATGTTGAACGCGGGCTGAGCGTCCGGGGCGCTGGCTTAGGCCGCGCTCTCCGACGATACACCGAGTTCCTTGAGCACCGCGTCTGCGGCGCGGCGTCCGCTCCGGAGCGCGCCGTTGATACTCGGCGTCTCCAGGTAGTCGCCGCAGGCCACGAGTCGCGGTGCCAGCCGCACCGCGGCATCGCGCGTTTCGGGCCGCGGGATGCTGCGCGGCAGCGACTGGGGCACGCGCACTACGCCAAGCGTGCGCCACGAGCGCAGCACGTCCGCACCGAACCACTCGCCAAGCTGCGCGCGCGCCGCTCGGTCCAGCGCCGCGTCGTCCGCGCCGGACGGATTGACGATCGTGGCGGAGATGAGGGCCTGTCCCGTTGGCGCGTACGAAGGCTGGACGTCGCTGGGGACGCAGAGGTGGTTCACGGGGCCGCTGCCGCGCACGCCGTTCAGCATCAGCAGCGGCGAGTCGAGCGGCGAAGCCGCAGCGGCGAAGTACAGCGTCGCGCAGCCGGACCACGACGGCGCACGACGACCGGTGACCAGCGCGCTGGCCTGCTGTGCGTCCGTGGCGAGCACGACGGCGCGCGCCGTGAGCTGCTCGCCCGATGCCAGTTCGACGCGCCCTTCGCTCACCGAGCGCACGCGCGCACTCGTGCGGACGGCCCCGGCGGGCAGCGCCGCAGCGAGCTGCTGTGGAATCGCGCGCATCCCGTCGCGCGGAAGCGTCGCGTATCCCGTGGCGAACATCCCGAACAGGAACTCGAACCACGACGTCGGTGCATCGAGTTCGGCATCGAGGAAGACGCCCCCGAAAAACGGACGGAAGAAGCCATCGACCGCGCGGTCGGAGAATCCGCGGACGCGCAAGGCGTTTGCGGTGGTATCGTCGAGGCCTGCCACGGCGTTCCGCCGCGAGGCGCGCAGCGCATCGGCACGCAGGCGAAGCATCCGCCACGCATCGGCCGGCGTGAAGACGCCGGAGACCAACGAGCGTGCGCCCGCGACCGGAGAGCGCCAGGGATCGGCCACGCGACCGACGCCCGCTGCGCGACGCACGAGGGCGCCCGCCTCGAAGCGCGCGAGCTGGAGTGCGGGGAGGTCCAGGACCGCCCGCGCCTCAG
>CAYPYY010000040.1:0-8474 GCA_964414995.1 uncultured Gemmatimonas sp. | reverse complement strand
GCCTCGAAGCGCGCGAGCTGGAGTGCGGGGAGGTCCAGGACCGCCCGCGCCTCAGGGTACGAATCGAGAAAGACCTGGAACCCACGGTCGAGGAGAAATCCGTCGCGCTCCTCGGTGGCCACGCGGCCGCCCACCGCGGCTGCGGCCTCGAGCACGAGCGGCGAAAGACCGGCGCGCGCGATCCGCCGTGCGGCGGCGAGCCCGGCGAGACCGGCGCCGATGATCACTACATCGTGGCGAGGCGTCATTCACGGTAAACTTCACGCGGCGACTCACGGTTCCGTATCGCGCCCGCTCCCGTTCACCGCAGCAATGGCCTCCTCCAAAGTCTACGATCGCGAGTACTTCGAGCGCTGGTATCACGATCCAGCGCGGCGCGTCATCACGCCGGCGGCGGTCGCACGCAAGGTGCGTCTCGCGCTGGGGATCGCCGAGGCGCTGCTCGAGCGGCCGGTGCGGACCGTGCTCGACGTCGGCTGCGGCGAGGGGGCCTGGCGCGAGCACCTGCGCCGCGAGCGTCCCAACCTCCAGTACACGGGCGTCGAGTCGAGTGCGTATGCGGTGGAGCGCTACGGAAAGTCGCGGAACATCTTGCGCGGGAGTCTCGGCACCCTCGACGACGTGGCGCTCCAGGCGTCCTATGACCTCATCGTCGTGTGCGACGTGCTGCAGTACGTGCCGGATGCTGAACTCGGCCCGGGGCTCGCGGCGATTGCACGGCGGCTGGGCGGGGTCGCGTTTCTCGAGGCGTACACGACCGACGACGCCATTGAGGGAGACCGCAGTGCCTGGCACGAACGATCGAGCGCGTCCTACCGCAAGTTCTTCGCGGCCGCGGGGCTCACGGGGGTGGGGATGCACTGCTACGTGGGGGCGTCGCTGCTGCCGATGACGGCCGCGCTGGAGCGGACTCGCTGACCTCGGGCGGTTGACGCAGGGGCGCGAGGGGGTAACCTTTCATCCGGATATACGGATGAAACGATCCCCGCTCTTCGACCGCCTCACGGCCCTCGCCGACCCGATCCGCTCGCGCCTGCTGCTGCTCCTGGAGCGGCACGAGCTGACGGTCTCGGAGCTGCGCAGCGTCCTGCAGTTGCCCCAGTCCACCGTGAGCCGGCACCTCAAGGTGCTGGCGAGCGCCGGCTGGCTCAGCGCGCGCGAAGACGGCACCAGCAATCGCTACCGCCTCGAGACCAAGACCCTCGATGCCGCCGCGCGCAAGCTCTGGATTTCGGTGCGCGAGGAGGCGGAGGCCCTACCCGCCGCCGCCCGCGATGCGCACCGGGTGAAGAGCGTCCTCGCCGAGCGGCACACGCGCTCGCAGCAGTTCTTTGCCAGCAGCGCGGCGCAGTGGGACAAGGTGCGGGCCGATCTCTTCGGGTCGCGCACCGAGCTGTTCGCGCTGCTCGGACTGCTTGAGCGGAACGCGGTCGTCGGCGATCTCGGCTGCGGCACCGGCCAACTGTCGGAGGCCGTCGCGCCCTTTGTGCGGCAGGTGATTGCCGTGGACGAGTCCGCGGCGATGCTCAAGGCCGCACGGGCGCGTCTGGCGTCGCACGCCAACGTCGACCTCCGTGCCGGGAATCTCGAGTCACTCCCGATCGACGCGGGCCGCCTGGATCTCGCAATCCTCTCGCTGGTGCTGCACTACGTCGCGGACCCGATGTTGGTCCTCGGCAACATCCGTCGCGCGCTCGATCCCGCCCGCGGCAAGCTGCTCCTCGTGGATATGCTGCCGCACGACCGCACCGAGTACCGGCAGACGATGGGCCACGTGTGGCTCGGGTTCGACGCGGAGCAGTTGACACGCTGGGGGCTCGATGCGGGATTCTCTGATGTCCGTGTCGCACCGGTGCCGGCGGCCACGCAGGGCAAGGGCCCCGGACTGTTCACCGCGATCTTCGACTGCTAGTGCCGTCTGTCTCTCAACCCTTCGCTGTCCTCCTCACTCCTTCATCCATATGACCGCTATCGCTCCGACCCTGCATCCCTTTGACGCGGCCAAGTCCGCCGGCCGTGTGCCGTTCAAGGTCAAGGACCTGACCCTCGCCGACTGGGGCCGTCAGGAGATCCGCCTCGCCGAGTACGAGATGCCCGGCCTGATGGCGCTGCGCGCCGAGTACAAGGGCAAGAAGCCGCTCGCGGGCGCGCGCATTATGGGCTCGCTGCATATGACCATCCAGACCGCGGTGCTCATCGAGACGCTGACGGAGCTCGGCGCCGATGTGCGCTGGGTCTCGTGCAACATCTTCTCGACGCAGGACCACGCGGCGTCGGCGGTGGTGGTGGGCAAGGACGGCTCCGTGGAGCAGCCGCGCGGCACGCCGGTCTTCGCCTGGAAGGGCGAGACGCTCGAGGAGTACTGGTGGTGCACCGATCAGGCGCTGCTGTGGCCCGATGGGCAGGGCCCGAACCTGCTGCTGGATGATGGCGGCGACGCCACGCTGCTCATCCACAAGGGCACGGAGTTCGAGGCCGCCGGCGCCGTGCCGGCGTTCGACGCCGCGAACGACCCCGAGGAGTGGGGCGTGATCCTCGACCTCCTGCGCCAGACCATCAAGCAGGACCCGAAGCGCTGGACGAACGTCGGCAAGGCCATCAAGGGTGTCTCCGAGGAGACGACCACGGGCGTGCACCGCCTGTACGAGATGATGGCCGCCGGCAAGCTGCTGTTCCCGGCCATCAACGTGAACGACTCGGTGACGAAGTCGAAGTTCGACAACCTCTACGGCTGCCGGCACTCACTCACCGATGGCATCCTGCGCGCGTCCGACGTGATGCTCGCGGGCAAGGTGGCCGTCGTGATGGGCTACGGTGACGTCGGCAAGGGTTCGGCGCAGTCGCTGCGGGCGCAGGGTGCGCGCGTGGTGATCACCGAGATCGACCCGATCTGCGCGCTGCAGGCGGCGATGGAAGGCTATCAGGTCACGACACTCGACGAGGTCGTCTCGACCGCCGACGTGTTCATCACCGCGACCGGCAACGCCAACATCATCACGGTCGAGCATATGGCCAAGATGAAGGACAAGGCGATCGTCGGGAACATCGGCCACTTCGACAACGAGATCGATATGGCCGGCCTCAAGAACCTGAAGGGCATCAAGCGCAACAACATCAAGCCGCAGTTCGACGAGTGGATCTTCCCGGACGGCCACTCCGTGCTGATTCTTGCCGAAGGTCGCCTGCTCAACCTCGGCTGCGCGACGGGCCATCCGTCGTTCGTGATGAGCTGCTCCTTCTCGAACCAGGTGGTGGCGCAGATTGACCTGCACCTCGCGGCGCAGGGCAAGGAGACCGTCTCGGGCACGAAGTACGACGCGAAGAAGGTCTACACGCTGCCCAAGAAGCTCGACGAGAAGGTGGCCCGCTTGCACCTCGAGAAGCTCGGCGTGAAGCTCACGAAGCTCACGGACAAGCAGGCGGCGTACATCGGCGTGTCTGTGGACGGCCCGTACAAGCCCGACCACTACCGGTATTAGTTCGGGGGCAGGCGCGGGTACTGGAGCGCGGGCGCAACGAAGCGACTGCGGCCGTTGGGCGGGGCGAGAGGCGGCGGATCCGGGGTTATCCCGGGCCCGTCGCCTCTCTGCATTGACCGAGGTGGCTCCGCTGCGAGGTCGGGGCGACGTCGCCCCGGGGTTGCGGGCGGAACTAAGGAGCTAGGCGCAGGGTTGATAACAGACAATGTGACCAGATTCGTGTCAGAACGGGTACATTGATGGCATCGGATTTGCATTATGTGCCGTTAGTGTCGTACGGTCACACGGGAGACATTCGCTTGGCCGGCCGCCGAGCGACTCACACTCCAGCCTCGGCAGCGAATGGCACGGAACGCATCGGCGACGGACGGGCCAGGCATCGAGTCGGGTCGGTCGTGGGCCACGGGGGTCTTCGCGGCAGCAGTCGTCGCGCTGATGGTCGCAGGCGCGGCCGCGCTCATCAGCTCCCGCAATCTTGTCGCGGGCGGCGCCGAGACGGCGCTGGCGTATGATCGCCTGATTCGGCTCGGGGCCATCCTCGACGCGGTGATTGACACCGAGACGGGCTCACGCGGCTACGTGATCACCGGCGACGATTCGTTCCTCGAGCCCTTTGAACAGGGCCGCAATGCGGTCGACGGAGCCCTCGCCGGGGTCGACCAGGCGTTCGCCGGGGACACGGCGCAGGCGGCGGCACTGACCGCGCTACGCGAGACCGTGCAGCGCCACCAGGAGCATCTCGCGCGAACGGTCCGCTTGCGGCGCGAGCGTGGCGCGACGGCGGCGGCCGATCTCGTGGCCTCGCGAAACGGCAAGGTCTTGGCGGACGCCATCCGGGCCCGCATCACGGACGTCGTCGTTGTTGAGCGCCGCCGACTGCGCGACGCGCGGGCACGGACCATCGCGGCGGCGACCCGGACGAGCGCGATCGTGTTCGTAGCCGGCACTTTCGCGTTTGTCGGCTTGATTGCCGCCTTTCTCGCGCTGCGTCGCGAGACGCGCCGCAGCCGGCTGGCGCACGCGCGCGCGGACAAGCTGAACCGAACGCTCGAGGCGCGCGTCGAGGCCGCGACGGAAGCCGTCGTCGCAAGCGAACGGCGGCTGCGCCGGACGCTTGACGAGATGATGGAGGGTTGCGCGGTGCTCGACTTCGACCTGCGCTATCTGTACGTGAACGCGGCCTCCGCGCGGCAGGGACGGCTGACGCCCGACCTGATGATCGGGCGCCTGATGCCCGACGTGTATCCCGGGTTCGAATCCACGACGCTCTACGCCGCGATGCAGCGCACGCTGCAGCAGCGCACCGAGGAGCACATCGAGATCGAGTTCGTCTTCCCCGACGGCTCCAAGGGCTGGTTCGAGCTGCATATCCAGCCGGTGCCGGAAGGGTTGTTCGCCCTTTCCATCGAGACGACCGAGCGCGTACGCGCGCTCAGCGCGTTGCGCCGCAGCGAATCGCGGCTGCGCGGGCTCCTGAGCGGATTGCCGGAGCACGTGTACCTGCTCGACGCGGCGGGGCAGGTGCTCGACCGGCACATTCCGGGTCAGCACGAGGAGCCCAAGTCGCCGAACGGTGCGCCGCCGCCGCGTCTCGAGGACGTGCTCCCGCTTGAAGCGGCGAGCGTCGTCCGTGCCGGGATGTCGCTCGCCGCCGCCGCGCAGCATCCGCAGACGGTCGTGTACGACATCGCGGATAACGGCGCGCTTCGCTCGTTCGAGGCCCTCATCGTGCCCGACGAGCACGAACGGCTGACCGTGGTGGCCCGTGACGTCACGGCGCGGCTGTCACTGGAGGCGCAGCTGCGGCAGGCACAGAAGATGGAGGCGGTCGGGCAGCTCACCGGCGGCATCGCCCACGACTTCAACAACGTCCTCACGGTCATTCTCTCGAACGCCGAGCTGCTCGCGCTGGAGCCGCTCGACGGCGACGCGCGCCGCGAGCTCGATGAGATCCTCGCGGCAACCAGGCGCGGTGCGGAGATGATCAGTCGCCTGCTCAGTTTCAGTCGACGGGGGACGCTGCGACGACAGCCGACGCAGGTGAGTGCGGCCATCGTGGAGTTCGCCGCGATGCTCAAGCGACTGCTCCCGGCGCACGTGCGGCTCGAGCTCGGGCAGCTGAATCCAAGCGTGATTGCGGAACTCGACTCCGGTGCGCTCGAACAGATGCTCGCGAACCTCATCACCAATGCGCGTGACGCGATGCCGGACGGCGGGACAGTGCGCATCGACTGCGAAGCTGCGGAACTGGACGAGGGCTATCACGCCACGCACCCGTGGGTGGCCCCGGGGGCGTACGCCTGCGTCAGCGTGAGCGACACGGGTGCTGGAATGGACGACGACACGAAGCGGCGGATCTTCGAGCCCTTCTTTACGACCAAGGGCGCGGGGACGGGGACCGGGCTCGGAATGGCGATGGTGTACGGGATGATGAAGGAGCTGCACGGGATGGTGCACATCTACAGCGAGCTTGGGCACGGTACGGTCGTGAAGCTGTACTTCCCCGCGCTCGCCGGGGGCTCTGACGCGGCGCCGCGGCGGCGGAGCGACCCAGGCGCCGTGCGCGGCGGCAGCGAGGCACTGCTCCTCGTGGAAGACGAGGCGTCCATCCGCCGCGCCTCGCGCCGGGCGCTCGAGGGCAGGGGCTACACGGTCTTCGAGGCCGCGGACGGCGAGGAGGCGCTTGCGCGATTCGCCGAGCACGCCTCCGAGGTGCGCCTGATCATCTCGGACCTCGTGATGCCCAACCTCGGAGGCCGACAGCTCGCGGAGGCGCTACGCGCGCAGGGCGTCACGGTGCCCATCCTCTTCACGAGCGGCTACTCGGAAGACGATGTGTACCGGTCGGCGAGCCTACCTCCCAACGTCACCTTCCTGCACAAACCGTGGTCGCTGACCGACCTGTTCGCGCGCGTCCGCGCAACGCTCGACGCCGCGCCGACAGAGGGTTAGCGCAGCACGTCCACGCCGCCCGCCTGCTGACCCACCTCGACGGTCGCCACGCGCCGCAGCGCGCGAAGGTCAATGACGTCCACGGTCGCCTTCTCGGACCCCACGCCCTCATTCGTGACGAACACATAGCGGTCGTCGGCGGTGACGGCGGCGCCGTGGGTCACCCGCTTTGAGGTCGGAATGCGCGCGAGTTCCGCCCCGCTCCGCGCGTCGAACACTGAGACCGACTGTCCGCGCTTGTTCGTGCCGATGAGCAAGCGCCCGTCGTGCGTCACGGCGAGGTTGTACACGCCGTCGCCGGCAGGAATGCGACGCACGAGCGACCACGAGGCGACGTCGATCTCCACGATCTCGCTGGACTTGTTGCACGCCACCCAGACGCGTCGGCCGTCCACGCTCGGCTGTGCCCAGGTCGGCGAGCAGCTCACGTCGCCGGGCGCGGGTGGCTCCATTCCGTGGCCACCCATATCGTGGCCCGCGTGGGCCGCGGCGCCCCGAAGTGGCGGCGCGCCTTCCATCCCCATCTCCTTGCCCTTCGTGAGGAAGAAGTGGCGCGCGACGACGAACCGCCGCGTGTCAATCTCCACGAGTTCCTCATCCATCATACAAGCCGAGTAGTGGCGCGTACCGTCCGGCGACAGGCGCGAGCCGTGCGGCATCGTACACGTCGGGATGCGTGCGACCTCGACCATCGAGCCCGTCTCGACGGCGGAAACGCTGGAGGCCACCATCTCGCCGTGGAGGTTGAAGTTCACGACCCACGCGAAATAGCCGTCGGGGCTGATCTGCGCGGTGGCCGGGAATTGCCCGAGCGTGGCCCGACCGATCGGCTCGTCGGAGTCGCGGCGGAACTTCCAGAGCGAACCCCCAGGGAGTCCGTGCGCCGTGGTCACGTAGTAGTGCGCGCCGTCGGGCGACAATGCGACGCCGTGCGGGCCGTCGGGATCGATGAGCGACATCCCGACCGGCACCGTGCGTTCGAGCGTGGCCCCGGCGGGACCGAAACGAATGCGCGCGATCTCATCCACGGACTCCGAGACTACGATCGCGACGTAGTCGCGTGCGGGGGGCTCCACCACCGCGCCCGCCGGCGCCGCCGCTTCCGGTGCGCGCTCGGTGAGGATTCGCGGTCGCAGCTCCGCCTCCTCCACCGCCGCGGCACGACAGCCCGCGACGGCGAGGAGGACGAAGGCGAGCGTGCGCCGCGTCACGGCACCACGCTCGATCGTGGTTCGATGCGGACGATCCAGAGCCCGTTGTTCATATCGTTGACGTACGCGAGTCCGTCGCGCACGACCACGCCCCAGGTCATTGCCGTGTTCTGTGCGCGGCCCTGCATATCGGCCGTGTTGAGGTGGCCAATCTCGCGGCCCTGCGCACGCAGGTCGCCGCGGAGCTCGCCGGACACATCGAACACGCGGAAGCCCGCATTGTACGCGCCCATATAGAGCGAGTCGCCCGCCACCCAGACATTGTGCACGCCGCCGTGCTCCGGCTCGTACCAGGCCACCGAGCGCGGGTTGGTCACGTCGGAGACGTCGATGACCTGCAGGCGACCGTACGCGCGACCTGCGGCGGCATCCCGGGCGCCGCGCACGCCGCTCGCCGGAAACACTTCGTCGGCGATGAACACGTAGTTCCGATGCCGCCAGGCAGTGTGCGTGCCGCGAATGAAGCCGGGACCGCCATCGGCCTCGACCGTGCGATAGAGCGCGTTCAGGTCGTACTTGAACTGCGAGACGATGACCGGCTTGCTCGGCGTGCCCCCGCGGATGCCGTTCCCCACGTCGAGGATGACGAGCCCGTCGTTCCACCACGAGCCGTAGAGCAGGCCGTCCTGCACATCAATGTCGTGCAGCGTGCGGCCGGCGTCGGGACGGTTCTCCGTCTTCCACTGCGCAACCTCGCGCGGGTTGTACGGATCGTCGATGTTGAGCACGTGCAGCGCGCCCGTGCCGTCGTTGGTGAGGAACACGTGCTGGCCGTAGCGCGGATCCTTATAGATGAAGCTCGAGTGCACGCCCGCCGTCACGCCCTGCGTGA
>CAYPYY010000039.1:7615-23772 GCA_964414995.1 uncultured Gemmatimonas sp. | reverse complement strand
CGCCCGTCCACTTCGGCGACCAGTTGCTCGCGCCAGGCCGGCCGGCGCGCAAGCTCGACCTCCCAGTGCCAGTCGTCGTTGGGGTCCGAGGCCACGACGTCGGGCTCCTCGTCCCAGCGCTCGAGCGTGGCACGGTCGTCCGGGGTGGCCTCTCGCAGCGTCACTCGGGGCATCGTGGCTCGCCGCGCTTCCGCTAGTTTTCCTTGGATGCGTACATATCTCAACTATATCGCCGGGGCGTGGGTCGAGCCGTCCACCGGCTCGTACCGCGACAACACCAACCCGGCAGACACGCGCGATGTCATCGGCCGCTTTCCGCTCTCGGGCTCTGCGGATGTCGAGCGTGCTGTGGCCGCTGCGCAGCGTGGCTTTGATCTCTGGAAGCGCACGCCGGCTCCCGCCCGCGGCGATGTACTCCGCCGCGTGGGCGAGATCCTCACAGCCCGCAAGGAAGAACTCGCCGACCTGATGACGCGCGAGATGGGCAAGCCGCTCGCCGAGACCCGCGGCGACGTGCAGGAAGGCATTGATACGGCGTTCTACGCCGCGACCGAAGGGCGCCGACTCTTCGGCCACACGGTACCGAGCGAACTGCGCAGCAAGTGGGCGATGTCGTATCGCCGGCCGATCGGCGTGGCGGGCATCATCACGCCGTTCAACTTCCCGCTGGCGATTCCCACCTGGAAGATCTTCCCCGCGTTGGTGTGCGGGAATGCCGTCGTGTTCAAGCCCGCCGAGGACGTGCCGCACACCGGCCACGTGTTCGTCGAGATCCTGCTCGAGGCCGGCCTGCCGCCAGAGGTTATCCACCTCGTCCACGGCGACGGCGCGGTGGGCGCCGCCATCGTTGAGCACCCGGGGGTGTCGCTCGTGTCGTTCACGGGCTCCACCGACACGGGCAGCAAGGTGGGCGAGACCTGCGGCCGATTGCACAAGCGCCTCTCGCTCGAGATGGGCGGCAAGAACGCACAGATCGTACTCGACGACGCCAAGCTCGACCTGGCGATCGACGGCGTGCTCTGGGGTGCGTTCGGCACGACCGGACAGCGCTGCACCGCGACGAGCCGGCTCATTCTGCAGGACGGCATTCACGACGGATTCGTGGCGATGCTCATCGAGCGCGCGAAGGCGCTGCGCCTCGGCGACGGCCGCAAGGCGGGCACCGACGTGGGTCCCGTGATTCACGCCGAGAGCGTGGCCAAGATCGAGCGGTACGTCGAGATCGGACTCTCCGAGGGAGCCACGCTGGCGCTCGGCGGCCGTCGCGCTACGGGTGGCGGGCTTGAGAACGGCTACTTCTTCGAGCCCACGATCTTCACGGATGTGAAGCCAGGCAGCCGGCTTGAGCAGGAAGAGATCTTTGGCCCCGTGCTCAGCGTCATCCGCGTGCGCGATGCCGCCGAGGCCTTCCGCGTGAACAATGGCGTGAAGTACGGGCTCTCGTCGTCCATCTACACGCAGGACGTCAACCTCGCGTTCCAGGCGCTGCAGGGCTTGGACAACGGCATCACCTACGTGAACGCGCCGACGATCGGTGCCGAGGCACATCTGCCGTTTGGTGGCGTGAAGGCCACGGGGAACGGCCATCGCGAGGGCGGGTGGGAGGTGTACGAGTTCTACTCGGAGACGAAGGTCGGCTACGTGGACTTCAGCGGATCGCTGCAGCGCGCGCAGATCGACAACTACTGATTGACGGCACCGGCGGTCCGGTGTATTTCACGACAGGCCCTTCGACGCACCCGATGACCGAACCCGAGTCGATCCCGAACGGAGAGTCCACGCCGCCGGCGACGCACGATGCGCCGGCCGCGTCGCGTCCGCGCTTCCGCGCGGTGCGCGTGGTCTGGGAGTGGGCCAAGAGCGTCCAGCTCGCCATCATCCTCTTCCTTGTCGTGCGCGCGTTCCTCGTCGAGGCGTTCAAGATTCCCTCGGGTTCGATGGAAGGCACGCTGCTCGTCGGCGATTTCCTGCTCGTCAACAAGCTGGTGTATGGCGCCGAGGTGCCGCTGCTCAACAAGCACCTGCCCGCCGTGCGTGAACCGGCGCTCGGCGACGTGGTGGTGTTCCAGTGGCCCGAGGACACGAAGAAGAATTTCGTCAAGCGCCTGGTCGGCCTGCCGCTGGACACGCTCGAGATGCGCGCCGGCGTGCTCTTCCGCAACGGGGAGCAGCAGGCCGAACCCTTCGCGATGCGTGAGCGCGAGAACTTCGCTCCCGCTGAAGACGCCTTCCGCTGGCAGCGCGACTTCGTCGCTCCCGCCGTGGACCCGCGGCGTTACAACCCCACGCGCAATGATTGGGGACCGCTGGTCGTGCCCGCGCAGCACTACTTCGTGCTGGGCGACAATCGCGACAACTCCCTCGACAGCCGCTACTGGGGCTTTGTCCCCGACTCGCTCGTCCGCGGGAGTCCGATCTTCGTCTATTACAGCTACGCGCCCGACAGCGGCCAGACCTTTGACTGGCTCACGCGGGTGCGCTGGCAGCGGCTGGGTGAACTGATTCGCTGAATCGGGTCCAATCGCGCGTGACGTGGGGGGAGCTTCCCCCAGTCCCACACGCGTGGCACATTCCCGCTAGCGATCGCACGAGGCACGGGGGCTGATGCGCAAGGTTGGCGGCACGACGAACAAGCGGCATTCGTTCGAAGAGGGCTCGCTGGACCAGTACCTCCGCGACATCAGCGTGTATCCGCTGATCTCCCGCGAGGAAGAGGTCCGCCTCGCGCAGCGCATCCGGCAGGAAGACAAGGAGGCGCTCGACACCCTCGTGCGCTCCAACCTCCGCTTCGTCGTCTCGGTCGCCAAGAAGTACCAGAATCAGGGCGTGTCGCTCTCCGACCTGATCAACGAGGGCAACCTCGGCCTCATTCGCGCGGCCCACAAGTTCGACGAGACCAAGGGCATCAAGTTCATCTCGTACGCGGTGTGGTGGATCCGCCAGGCCATCCTGCAGGCGCTCGCGGAGCAGAGCCGCATCGTGCGCGTGCCGCTCAACCGCGCCGGCACGCTGCACCGCATCGGCAAGCGGGCCAACGCCCTCCTGCAGGAGCTCGGGCGCGAGGCCACGCACGCCGAGATCGCGGACGGGATGGAGATCACCGAGGAAGAAGTCGCCAAGACGATGGCGATCTCCCAGACGCATCTCTCGCTCGACGCCCCGATGGCGCCGGGCGAGGACAACCGCCTCCTCGACTACATCCCCGACACGGAGAGCGCGTCGCCCGACGAAGAGGTGTTCGACAAGGCGCTGATCGACTCGGTCCACGAGGCGCTCGCGGGGCTCAAGGAGCGCGAGGCCAAGATCCTCCGGCTCTACTTCGGGCTCGACGGCTCGGAGCCGATGACGCTCGAGCAAATCGGGGCCGTGCTCAACATCACGCGGGAGCGGGTGCGCCAGATCAAGGAGAAGGCGCTCTCGCGGCTGCGCCACGTGAGCCGGGCTCGGGCACTCGAGTCCTACCTCGGCTAGCGCCAGAGAAGCACGAGGAGCGAGAGGGAAGAGGGAAGGAGGGTAGAGGGGGAGGACCATTCGGTACATCTTTCCTTGGTCCTCCGCGCCGACGCCTCGGCACGCCGCCTCCCGCCGTCCGGCGCTCGGCATTCCGCCTTCGAGTCCTCCTGTGGCCAAAGACGCTTCCTTCGACATCACGACCTCCGTGGATCTCCAGGAGGTCGACAACGCCGTCAATCAGGCGTCCAAGGAGATCGCGCAGCGCTACGACTTCAAGGATGCGAAGCTCGCGACCGTGGAGTTCAAGCGCACCGAGGGGCTCGTGAAACTCTCGAGCGACACCGATATGCGGCTGCGCGCGATGTGGGACATCCTCCAGTCCAAGTTCATCAAGCGCGGTGTGCCGGTGGCCAATCTCGATGCTGGCGAGCCCACGCCTGGCGGCGGCGACACCTGGCATCGCGACATCAAGCTCAAGCAGTCGCTCGACGGCGAGACCTGCAAGAAGGTCGTCGCGGCAATCAAGGCGGAGAAGTTCAAGAAGGTACAGGCGTCCATCCAGGGCGACACCGTGCGCGTGACGTCTCCGTCGCGCGATGAACTGCAGGCGGTGATGGGCTTCCTCAAGACGCAGGACTTCGGCGTCGCGCTCCAGTTCGGGAACTACCGGTGAGGGTCAAGCTCGTCACCCTGGGCTGCGACAAGAACACCGTCGATTCCGAGCGGTACCTCGCGCAACTGCTCGACCACGGCGCCGAGCAGGTGGACGAGGCGGAGCGGGCGGAGCTCATCATCGTCAATACCTGCGGGTTCATTGATGCCGCCAAGCGCGAGAGCATCGATGCCATCGTCGAGGCTGGGCGCCTGAAGGGCAGCGGGGCCGCACAGGCCGTCGTGGCCGTGGGCTGTATGGTCGAGCGGCACAAGAACGAACTCGTCGAGGCGCTGCCCGAGGTGGATTTCTTCCTCGGCGCCTCCGAGACCGAGCAGCTGGTGCCGCGCCTGCGCGCGCGAGGACTCATCGGCGACCCCGTGACGCAACACCCCGGCGTGCGCGTGCACGCGGGGGCGACGCCGTTCGTGCGCTACCTCAAGGTCAGCGAGGGCTGTGATCACGGTTGCGCGTTCTGCGCCATCCCGTTGATGCGCGGCAAGCACCGCTCGTTCACGCTCGGCGACATCGTGAAGGAAGCGCAGCTGCTGGAGCTGCAGGGCGCGCGCGAGGTCAATCTCGTCGCGCAGGACCTGGCGCACTATGGGCGCGACCTGCGCGAGCAGGGTGTGCGCCTACCGGAACTGCTCGAGGCGCTGGTCCGCGAGACGTCGATTCCGTGGCTGCGGAATATGTACCTCTACTCCGCGGGCATCACGCCGCGCTTGCTCGAGGTCATTGCGTCCGAGCCGCGCATCCTCCGCTACCTCGATATGCCGATCCAGCACGCGTCGGATGCCGTGCTTGAGCGGATGCGCCGGCCCGAGCGGCAGCGGACGATCCGCGAGAAGGTCGCGCGCTTCCGCGACGCCGTGCCGGGTGTGGCCATTCGCACGACGTGCATCGTCGGCTTTCCGGGCGAGACGGACGATGACTTCCGCCAGCTGATGGACTTTCTGCAGGAGATCCAGTTCGAGCGCGTGGGCGTGTTCACGTACTCGCCGCAGGAGGGCACGCGCGGGGCGCAGCTCGCGGACGACGTGCCGGACGCGCTCAAGCGCGAGCGGCTCGAGGCCGTGCAGGAACTCCAGCGCCACATCACGGCGGAGCGCTACGAGTCGCGCGTCGGCGCGGTGGCGCCGGCGCTGGTGGTGGCGCGCGGCGAGGCGCGGTTGCCGTGGCAGGCCGACGACATTGACGGCGTGACCTACATTGACGCGAGCGTGCCCGTCGGCAGCCTGGTCGAGCTGGCCGTGGACGAGGTCGTGGACGATTACGACTTCCGGGCGACGCTGCGCCGCGTGCTGGCGCCGCCTCCGCAGGCGTCCGCCGAGCCCGCTCGGGGCCGAGCCCTGCCGCTGATCTCGACCAGCATCGGGAGTTTCGGACGGTGAGGCGCGCGGCGGCCATCGCGCTGGCCGCCCTGGCGCTCGGCTGTTTCCCAGCGCGGCGCGGCGACGATGCACGCCCGACAGCCGCCGCCGCGCGGCTGGGTGTGCGCGTCGCGCTCGGTGTGGTGCCGCGCGGCCAGCAGCCTCCGCGTGTTGACCCCTCGGGGGACGCTGCGGTGAGCTTTGCCGGCCGCCGCTATCGCGGACGATTCCGCATCGTCGCCACCGACTCGGGCTCGCTGGTCGTGAACGAACTGCCGTTGGAGGACTACCTGCTCGGTGTCCTGCCGCTGGAACTCGGGGAGCGACCGGCGGCGGAGCGGGCGGCACTCGAGGCTCAGGCCATCGCCGCGCGCTCGTTCGCCGTCACGCGACTCCTCGCGTCGCGCGCCGGGCGCGGGCGCAGCGCCGACTTCGACCTGCTGGCGACGGTGGCCGACCAGGTCTATGGCGGAATGGACGTCGAGCGGCCCAATGCCAGTGCGGCGGTGCGTGCCACCGCCGGGCTCGTGCTCCGCTACGGCGATCGTGTGATCGTCGCGCCGTATCACTCCAGCTGTGGCGGCGAGACGGCCGCGGCGTCCGAGGCCTGGAGTGGCGGCGACGAGCCGTATCTCCAGCGCGTCAGCGACAAGATCCCCGGCTCCGAGCGTTACTACTGCGACATCGCTCCGCGGTTTGCGTGGGAGCGCACACTCAGCGGGCCCGACCTGAACACCGTCGTGCAGCGCTACCTGCGCAGCTACGCCGCCGTGCCCCGCGAGGGCCCCGGTGCCGTACGCGCCGTCCGCGTGGTGAGCCGCACGGCCAGCGGGCGCGCTAACGTCGTCGAATTCCGGACCGCCCGTGGGACCTACGACATCCGCGGCAACGACGCCCGGTCGGTCCTGCGCACGACTGGTGGCGAGCTGTTGCCCAGCTCCTATTTTTCAGTGGAGGTCGAAGCGTCCCGCGACGGCGAGATCACCCGCATCGTGCTCCGCGGCAACGGATACGGGCACGGCGTCGGACTCTGCCAGTGGGGTGCCATCGGCCGCGCGCGCGCGGGGCAGGGCGCGCGTGCTATTCTGCAGACATACTTCCCGGGCACCACCGTCGGTCCGATTCCTTCCGCCCTCCTCGTCCAGTAGCCGTGCCTCCCACCGCTCCGCTTCGTTTCGGCGTCCTCGGCCTTGGGGCCATCGCGCAGACCGCGCACCTGCCCGTGCTCTCCAAGATGCGTGGCGTGCAGATCGCGGCCCTCTGCGACAACGACGCCGCCAAGGCGCGGGGCATCGCCCAGCGGTTCGGCGCGGCCCACTGGTGCACCGACATCGACGAGTTGGTCGAACTGGACCTCGACGCGCTGATCGTGTGCTCGCCGAATCACGCGCACGAGGTCCACGTGCTCTCCGCGCTGAAGGCCGGACTGCACGTGCTCGCCGAGCGTCCGTTGGCGCTGAACGTGCGCGGCGTGGAGCGGATAATGGCCGCCGCCGAGAAGGCGGGGCGCATCGTGATGGTCGCCAACAACCATCGGTTCCGCCACGACGCGCAGGTGCTCAACACCTTCCTCCGCGGTGGGGAGCTGGGCAAGCTGGTCGCGGTGCGCGCGGGGTCGTACCGTCGTCGTGGGCCGACTGCGTCGTGGCGGCAGCGGCGGCAGGAAGCCGGGGGCGGCGCCTTCCTCGAACTCGGGCTGCCGCTCCTCGACCTCGCCGGCTGGCTCACCGACTTCGTGCGCGTGCAGCGCGTGACGGCGGCCGTCGAGCGCGCTAAGGGCGCCAACGCCGTCGAGGATGCCGCGATCGTGATGATTGAGTGCCAGGGCGGATTCACGGTGACCGTGGACGTGCGCTGGAACTACGTGGGCGACGAGGACCGCTGGTGGTTCGAAGTCGTCGGCACGCAGGGCTCCGCGCGCCTCGCCCCGATCCGCATCACCAAGGAGCTGCACGGCAACTTCGTGGATGTCTCACCCACCGGCGCCTCGCAGAAGGACACCATCACGATCCAGTCGTATCGGTCTGAGCTCGCACACTTCGCGGCCGTCGTGCGCGGCGAGATTCCGTACGAGCCGCCACGGGACCAGGTGCGCGTCTACAAGTTGCTCGACGTCATCTACAAGGCCGCGGACGAGGCAAAAGAGATCCGGCTGTGAAGCGGCTGCTCGCAGTCGCGGCCAGCCTGGGCATCGCGCTGGCCCCGCGCGGTGCGATGGCACAGGAGCCAGGCGCGTCCATTCAGATCTCCGTGCTCACCTTCGGCCAGGGCGATGCAGTCTTCGAGCGTTTCGGCCACAACGCGTTGCGCGTGCGCGATACCATCGCCGGCACCGACCTCGCCTACAACTGGGGAATGTTCTCGTTCGAGCAGCCGAACTTCCTTGGGCGATTCCTCTCGGGCGACACACAGTACTGGGTCGAGGCGTTCCCGACGGCATTCCTCGTCGGGGTGTACGCCGAGCAGGACCGACACACGGTGGAGCAGGTGCTCGCGCTGACGCCGGCACAACGCGCGGAGCTGGCGGCCTTCGTCGCGGAGAACGCACGCGAGGTCAATAAGTACTACCGCTACGACTACTTCCTCGACAACTGCTCGACGCGCCTGCGCGATGCGCTTGATCGCGTCCTGGGTGGCTCGTTGCAGGGGCGCTTCTCGGCGGTTCGCACGGAATGGACCTACCGCAGCGAGTCGGTGCGACTGACGGCCGCCGACGGATTCGCGCAGGCGGGCATTGACGTCGCGCTCGGGCCGCGCGCGGACGTGCCGCTCACCGCGTGGGAATCGATGTTCATTCCGATGCGGCTGCGCGACTTCCTGCGCGAGGTCACCGTGCCCGCCGAGGGCGGCGCGACCGTCAAGCTGGTGGCGGAAGAGCGCGTGCTGCACCAGGCACGCCGCGCTCCCGAACAAGCAGAGCGGCGTGGACTCACGCTCGGGGCCTGGGGCCCGCTCCTCGGCGTGTGGACGCTGCTGCTCGCGCCGCTCGGCGCGGCCGGCCGGCGCCGCACGCGCATCGTCGCGGCGCTCTTCGCCGGCACGTTCTACGCCGTGTGTGGGATCGTGGGTGTGGCGCTGCTCGGAATGTGGGTGGGTTCGGCCCACGTCTTCTGGTACGCCAACTGGAACCTCCTGCTCTACTCGCCGTTGGCGTTGCTGGCGGCGTACCCCGCGGCGCGCGCCGTGTGGCGCGGTACGCTGACGCCGCGCACCAAGTACCTCGTGCTGGCCGTCGCGGCGACGGCCGTCTTGGCCCTGGTGCTCGCGCCGCTGCTGACGCAACGCGTCATCGGCCCCGCATTGCTCGTCGTGCCCGCGCAGCTCGGGTTGCTCGTGCTGCTGTGGCGCCACACGCGCCCGACCACCGCGCCACCGGCGTAGCGATGTCCGCCTGGCGCGTCGGCGTGGACGTCGGCGGCACCTTCACCGATCGCGCGGCGATCGGGGCCGACGGACGTGTCGTCGCTCGCAAGGTGCTCTCGACGCCCGGTGATCAGGGCGAGGGCGTCGTCGATTCGCTCGGCGAGCTCGCCGGCGCGGCGGACGGCATCGTCCACGGCACGACGGTCGTCACGAACCTGCTGCTCGAGCGTACCGGTGCGCGCGTCGTGCTGTGTGCGACGGACGGCGCCACCGACCTACTCGAGCTGCGGCGTCAGGAACGCGCCTCGCTCTACGATCTTGCACGGCAGCATCCGGCGCCCCTCGTGGCGCACGACCGCACCGTCGCGGTGCCGGAACGGCGGACCGCGCACGGCGTTGAGCGCGCACTCGATGCCGACGGCATCGCCGCGACGGTCCGCGCCGCGCTTGCCCTCAATCCCGATATCGTTGTGGTGGCGCTCCTGCACGCCTACGCCGACGATGCACACGAACGAGTGCTGGCCGACGCCCTGCGCGCGGCTCGGCCCGGGCTTGAGGTCGTCACCAGCGCGTCGGTGCTGCCCGAGATTCGCGAGTATGAGCGGACGTCCACCGCCGTCGCCGAGGGCTACGCGCGACCCGCGGTGCTACGCTACCTCTCGCGCCTCACCGAGCGGCTGGCCACCGCCGGCTTTCCCGCACCGGCGGTGATGACATCCAATGGCGGGATGCAGCCCGCGACGACGGCAGCCCGCCACGCGGCCTCGCTTGCGCTCTCGGGGCCCGCCGGCGGCGTCGTCGGCGCAGCCACCGTCTTGCGCGCACTCGGACACGGCGACGCGCTTACCATCGATATCGGCGGGACGAGCGCCGACGCCGGATTGATTCTCGGTGGCGAGCCGCTGGTCGAGCCCGGCGGCGACGTCGCCGGAGTGCCGATCGCCTTGCCCCGCGTCCTTGTCGAGACCGTTTCCGCGGGTGGCGGTAGCATTGCCTGGGTGGACGACGGTGGCGCACTTCGCGTCGGGCCGCGGAGTGCCGGGGCGCGGCCGGGCCCGGTTGCGTTCGGGCGCGGCGGCACCGAGCCCACCGTCACCGACGCGCAGCTCGTGCTCGGGCGCATCGCCGCGCGCGCGATGAGCGGCGGCGTGTCCCTCGACGCTACCGCAGCCCACGCCGCCTTGTCAGTTCTCGCGCAACGCTTGGATCGCTCGGTCGCGGACACGGCCCACGCGATTGTCGCGGTCGCCGATGCAGAGATGGCGCGCGCATTGCGTCGCGTGAGTGTTGAGCGCGGGGTGGACCCGCGGCGCTGCGCGCTCGTCGCCTTCGGGGGCGGTGGACCGCTCCACGCGTGCGCGCTTGCGGACGCGCTCAGCATCCCGGAAGTCATCGTGCCACCGTTTGCCGGGGTCTTGAGCGCCGTCGGGTTGGCGCTTGCGCCGGAGCGACACGAGGCCGCCTCGAGCGTGATGCGCGCCTGCAGCGGGCTGTCGGCGGCCGAACTCGCCCACGCGACGGCGCAGCTCGCCGCGCGCGTGGACGGCAGCGAGCGGCGCACAATTGCCCGCGTGCGGTTCCGCGGGCAAGGGCACGAGCTCGATGTCGCGCTGCTCGAGGGCGACGACGGCGCCGCCGTGGCCGCTCGGTTCGCGGCGCTTCACGCGCAGCGCTACGGCTTCACGCTCCCCGCAGACGCCGAGGTCGTGGCCCTGCGGCACGAAGCGGGCGAGCCCGCGCGCGAGGTGCAGTTTCAACCAGACCCGGATGCCGAGCCGCGGGTGGACGGGGAGCGCGCGGTCGCGTTGGCCGACGCCACGCTCTTCGTGGCCGCTGGCTGGACGGCGACGCCGCTCGAGATTGGCGGGTGGCGCCTCGCGAGGTCCGCGTGACCGACGTCCTCGGGCTTTCCGTGTGGTCGTCCGCGTTCAGCACCATCGCGGAGGAGATGGGCAGCGTGCTCATTCGGGGCTCGCTCTCGCCCAACATCCGCGAGCGGCGCGACGCGAGTTGTGCGCTGTTCGACGCCGAGGGCCGGATGGTGGCGCAGGCGGCCCATATCCCGGTGCACCTGGGCGCACTGCCCGAGGCGGTCCGCGCGGTCCGCGCCCAACTGCCGCGACCGGGCGACGTGTTCATCCTCAACAGCCCGTGGCACGGCGGATCGCACCTCCCCGACCTCACGTTGGTGGAAGCCATTGCCGACGGCGACCGCGTGGCCGGCTATGCGGTCGTGCGCGCCCACCACGCCGACGTGGGCGGAATGAGCCCCGGCTCAATGCCGCAGGGGGCGACGGAGCTCGTGCAGGAAGGGCTCATCCTGCCACCCATCCGCCTTGTGCGCGCCGGCGTACCCGACGACGGGGTGCTCGCGCTGATCCTGGCAAACGTGCGCACGCCTGAAGAGCGTCGCGGCGACCTCGCCGCGCAGCGCGCCGCCTGCGCCGCCGGCGCGGACGGCTGGCGCGCGTTGCTGGCGAGGCACGGGCGCGAGCGCGTGGCCGAGGCAGGGACGGCGCTGCTCGACTATGCGGAGCGGCGCGCGGTGGCGCGCCTCGCCGCCATTGAGGGCCGCGCCGGCACCGCGGCCGACGCGCTCGAGGGTGATGGCGTCGGCGAGGGTGAGATCCCTCTACGCGTGGCGCTGCGAGTCCGCGGCGGGCACTTGTATCTCGACTTCGCCGGCACCGCGCCAATGGTGCCGGGCAACGTGAACTGTCCCATCCAGGTCACGCGGGCGGCCGCGCTGTTCGTGCTGCGTGCGTTGCTCGACGACGACGTGCCCACGAACGAGGGCATCGCGCGCCCGATCATCATCACGACGCCCGAGGATTGCTGCCTCGCGGCACGCGCGCCGGCGGCCGTGGCGGCTGGCAACGTTGAGATGAGCCAGCGCATCACGGACCTGCTCTTCGCGGCCTTCGCCGACGCGGGCGTCGACGTGTCGGCGCAGGGCCAGGGCACGATGAACAACGTCACCTTCGGCGGCGCGGGCTGGACGTTCTACGAAACGCTGGGTGGCGGGCAGGGCGCGTCTGCGGTCGGTCCCGGCCCCAGCGGCGTGCACGTGGGGATGAGCAACACGCGGAACACGCCGATCGAGTCACTCGAGCACGCGTACCCGATCGTGATCGAGCGCTACGAGATTCGGCGCGGCTCGGGAGGCGCTGGGCGGCACGCCGGGGGCGATGGCGTGCTCCGCCGCTATCGCGTGCTCGAGCCGTGTACGGTCACGTTGCTCACCGAGCGCCGGGCCCGTGCACCGCAGGGCGCCAACGGGGGCGCACCGGGTGCGCGGGGCGAGAATCTGCTCAACGGCGAGGCGTTGCCGGCCAAGTGCCGTCGTCAACTCAAGGCAGGAGATGTCCTCGAGATTCGCACGCCGGGAGGCGGCGGGTGGGGCGCGCCCGGCTAGGGCGCAATCAGCGGTCGCGCCTACTTCGTCGGCGTCAGCGACCAGGACGAGCGCCGCCGCGTCCCCTCGGACGGCGTGACCCGCTTGAACACCTGGGCCTCGGCGAACGTCGCGAGCAGATCCTGGTCGACGTTCCCCGCCTTGGCCTCCTGCCCGAGGATGTCCAGCGCGCGCTCCGGTGGCACCGCGCGCTTGTAGGGCCGATCCGTCGCCGTCAGCGCGTCGTAGATGTCGGCGATCGTCATCATCCGCGTCTGGATGGGGATCTCCTGCGCCGCCACGCCCCGCGGATAGCCCGTGCCGTTCAGCTTCTCGTGGTGCCCGAACGCGATGGTCGGAATGCCCTTGAGCTCGCGCGTCCACGGAATCTGTTCCAGGAACCGGAACGTGTGCGTCACGTGCGACTCGATTTCGCGCCGCTCGCGCACGTCCAGGTTGCCCTTGTTGATCATCAGGAAGCGCAACTCGTCTTCTGAGAGCAACGGGCGCACGACGCCGTCGAAGTCCACGTAGGTCTGCCGGTGGATCTCCTCGAGCTCGGTGAACGTGCCCTCGGGAAGGATGGTCGGTTCGTTGGCCCGGATCACGGCGTCGAGCCAGCGCGAGAGCTGCTCGCGCTGTTCGCGCCGTTCCAGGTCGAAGCGCGCGGTGGCCTCCTCGTAGTCTCGCTTCCCGTGCTCCGCGAGATACTCGGCGCGCTCGCGCTCGTACTCCAGGTCCGCCTGCTGCATCAGCAGCTGGAAGCGATTGCGCACCAGCGCCAGGTCGTGGTTGTAGAGCTTCTTCTGCTTGACGAGGACCTGCTCGCGCACGCCGACCTTGCCGAAGTCGTGGAGCAGTCCCGCGTAGCGGATCTCGCGCAGTTGGTCCTTGGTGAACGAGATGCCCTTGTACGGGCCCGCGCCGTATCGGTCCACGCTTTCGGCGAGTCCCGTCGTCAGGGTGGCCACGCGGAACGAATGACCTGACGTCGTCGGGTCGCGGGCCTCGATCGCCGTCACCGCCGCCGTCACAAAGCCTTCGAACAGCTTCTCGATGTCCTCGTAGAGCTGCGAGTTCTCGATGGCGACCGCCGCCTGGCCGGCGAGCGCGGCCACCAAGTCCGCCGAGCGCTGGTCGAAGGCCAGCACCTGTGCATTGACCGTGTCGGCGTCGGTGAGCTTGACGGCCGCATCGTGCTTGCGGTTGATCAGCTGCAGCACGCCGATCGCCTCGTCGCGCAGCGTGAACATCGGGATCACCAACATCGACTTCGTGCGATAGCCGAACTTCTCGTCGAACGAGCGGTTGAGCCGGTAGGTGACGTGATCCGGCAGCAGGTACACGTCCTCGATCATCAACGTCTCGCCGGTCGAGGCCACGTAGCCGGCAATCGACGCGTGGTCGATCGGCACACTAAACTCGGAGAACGGCAGGTCGGGCAGCGTCGTGTTCTGCGAGAGCTTGAACCGGAGCGCGGAGGGATTGCCTTCCTTGTCGCGCTCCACGAGGTACAGCGAGCCCGCGTCGGCGCTCGACAGCCGGCGCGCCTGCGTGAGGATCATCCCGAGCAGCGTGTCGAGGTCGCGCTCGGTGGCCAGTGCGGCGCCGACGCGCGAGAGCTCGCGCAGGTCCGTGGCGGACGCCTCCCGCAGGCGATCCGCGCGGGAGGTGGCGACGAGCGTCGCCGCGTGCCGCAGCGCGCCGTGCAGCGTGGTGCGCCCGGCCGCCTGCGTGGCGTTGGCGGGCAGCCAGGCGAGAAGCGGCGCGGACGAGAGCGCCCCCTCGGGGCCTTCGTCGCCAGGATTGCCGAGGCCGACCAGCGCGGCGCGTGAGGCGAGCGCCGCGAGTCCACCGGTGCCCGCCGTTTCGGCCAGCGCCGCGTCGAGGAAGATCAGCGTCGCCCGCTCGCGGCTCAGCTCCGTGGGTTCGGGCAGCGCGCGCAGGCGCCGCGTCTCGAACGCGGGGTCGGTGTCGAGCGACGGCAGCGGCGCAATGGCGCGCCCTTCGGGAACGAGCAGGAGTGGTTGCACAGGGCGGGGAAGCGAGAACCGCCGGCCCCAGGGAGGAACCGGCGGTTCAAGGTTACAGTCTAGGGTGACTCACTCGCCAGAGCCGGGCTACCGACCCTGCTGCGCCTCGAGCCGCGCCTTCGCCGTCTTCGCGTCCTCGAACTCGGGGAAGCGGTCGATGGTCTGGCTGAACAGCGTCAGGGCCTCGGCGCGGTTGCCCGCGTCCTGCGCGGCGATCGCGCGCGAGTACATCATCACGGCTTGGAACGGCACGTTGCGCTGGCGCGTGGTGCGCGCCTCGCTCGACTGCCGCGCCTGCGGCGTGAGTTCCGGCAGCTTGAGCCCACGGTTCGTCTTCTGGCCCACCGCGCTCACCAGGGCAAGGAAGTTGTCTGTGCGGTCACGGTGCATATCGGAGTACTCGATCAGCCCCGTCTCCGTGTTCACGGACTTGATGGTGATGACCATCGTGCCCGAGCGGTCCGTGACGAACGAACCGGTCACGATGTGCCGCGCGCCAAGCAGCTTGCCGATGCGCGCCGCCGTGGCATCGTCCACGCGGCCGTCACGGGCCAGGTTCTGCTCCGCGAGGATCGCCGCGATGTTCTCGCGCTCGACGACGCGAATCGCCGTGTTCTGCGCCAGCTCGATGATGAGGAGGTCGGCGATGCCCTTCGAAAGCGCCGCAAGTTCGGTGTTCGCCTGGCCGATCGCGGAGTTCACGAACGGCAAGACGGCGACCGTCGGGCGCGTGTCCGGCTGCTGCGCGATGGCGGGTGCCACCACGAGCGCCAGGAGTGCGGTACCACGGACGATCTGCTTCAGCATCACTGCCTCCGGAGAGGTTAGAGAGTCAGGGTCAGGCCCTCCGCGGCCAGCACCACGTCCAGGCGTGCCCCGCGGTCCTGCACCAACTGGCGACACTGCGCGAGGCAGTACTCCAGTTGTTCGTCCGATCGCCGCGGGTCGTGGTGAAACAGCACCAACTGCTCCACGCCCGCCTCGATCGCCAGCTCAACCGTCTCGGTGTAGGTCGAGTGCCCCCACCCCTTGTGGTTGTCGTACTCCTCCGTGGTGTACGTGCTATCGTGGACAAGGACTGCCGCGCCACGCACGAACGTCACGAACTGCTTCCGCCAGTCCGGCGCCGACCCATACCGCGGATGCGGCGCCAGCTCGTTGTCCGATACGTACACCAACGACTTGCTGTTTCCCCCCGCCGCGCAGAACCGGTAGCCCAACGCGCCTCCCGGATGCTGCACGGCGAAGGCCGTCACCTCGTACCCATTGCCCGCCGTTCGCGTCCCCTCCGGCAAGCCCTTGAAGTCGATTGTCGCGTCGAGCTCTTCGAACGTCACCGGAAACACCACCGGCGACATCTGGTCCCGCAGCACCTTGTCGAAGCTCCGTTCCAGCGTCTCGGAGCCCCAGATCGTGAAGTGGTTCCCTCGCCCGAAGATCGGCGCAAAGAACGGGATGCCCTGGATGTGGTCCCAGTGGGCGTGGGTGAGGAAGATGTCTCCCCGCACCGGCGACCCATTGGACTTCTCCAGCAGGTGGCGCCCCAGATCGCGGATCCCCGTGCCCGCGTCGAGGATGACCAGCCATCCGTCCGCGGTGCGGAGTTCCACGCACGGGGTGTTCCCGCCGTAGCGCACAGTCTTCGGGCCGGGGCTCGGGATGGACCCGCGAGTCCCCCAGAAGCGGACTCGCAAGCTCATCGCGTCCCCCGGCACAGGAGGAAATCTGCGGAGCCGCCGATGGCAGTGTGAGGGCGAGGCATCACGTGGTCCCGGTGACGATGGTCACAGGCGCTGCTGCGAGCGCCGCTCGAGTGCGGGTCGGTCGGTCACGCGGATGCGCCGCCGCTCGGTCGAGATCCAGCCGGCCTCCACAAACTCGCGCATCGC
>CAYPYY010000039.1:4802-7515 GCA_964414995.1 uncultured Gemmatimonas sp. | reverse complement strand
GGATGCGCCGCCGCTCGGTCGAGATCCAGCCGGCCTCCACAAACTCGCGCATCGCCCGCGACACCGTCTCGCGGCTCGCGCCGATGACGTGCGCAATCGTCTGGTGCGTCAGCGGCTTCTCGATCACGTCGCCGCCGGATTCTTCCGAGGCATCGAGGATGACGCGCGCGATGCGACCCGGAACGTCCAGGAGCACCAGCGAGCCGATCTTGTCGTCCGCGCGCCGGAGGCGACGCGACAGCTCGATCAAGAGCGCCCAAGCCACCTGAGGGCTTTGCTCCACGCGCCGGCGGAAGTCTTCGCGGCGGAGCACCAACAGCGTCGAGTCCTCCATCGCCACCACGTGCGCCGAGCGCGGCTGGTCGTCGATGAGCGCGAGTTCGCCGAAGTGCTCGCCCACGCCGAGGATCCCGAGGATGACCTCGCGGCCGTCCTCGGCGACCAGGACCACCTTGACGCGGCCCTCGCGCACGACGAACAGCGAATCACCCGGGTCGTCCTCGAACAGGATGACACTGCCGCGCGGGTAGCTCTTCTCTCGCGCGAGTTGCGCGAAGTTTGCCACCTCGGCCTGGCCGAGCGACTTGAAGAGCGGAACGGTGGAGAGGAAGTCGGCGGTGCTCATCCGGGCTGGTGAGGGGGAGCGGGACAACCTTAGAACAATCTGGCGAAGGTACAGGGCGGTTCGGGCGCTGTCAAACGTTCAAACCCTTGTCACCTTGCATCTTACCGCCCGTCCGGATAGCTTTCTCTGCTACCTCCGAATCCGCACCTGAGGCACCTATGAAGGCCGATATCCACCCGACATACGCCACCGCCACGGTCTCCTGCGCTTGCGGGAACACGTTCCAGACGCGCTCGACCGTCGCGGAGATCCACACCGACATCTGCGCCGCCTGCCACCCGTTCTTCACCGGCAAGCAGAAGCTCATCGACACCGCTGGCCGGGTTGAGCGCTTCCGCCAGAAGTACGGAAAGGCGTCCGCCTGAGTCTCCGCGACCGCCTCGCCGACGCGCTGCTGCGCGCCGCTGCGGTCGAGCGGGACCTTCTCGATCCCAAGACCGTCCGGGATGCCAAGCTCTTGGCGTCCCTCGGTCGGGAGCATCAGCGGCTCGGACAGGTCGTCGAGCGCGCCAAGCACCTCGAGAAGATGGACCTGGAGCTCGCGCAGGCGCGCGAGCTCTTGTCGTTTGACGACGCCGAAATGGCCGCGGAGGCCCGACGCGAAGTCGAGCGCCTGACCGAGTCCATCGCCGCCGAAGAGCTGGCGCTGCGCCCGCTTCTGCTCCCGCCCGACCCCCTCCACGATCGCAACGCGATCGTCGAAATCCGCGCCGGCACCGGCGGGGATGAGGCGGCGTTGTTTGCCGCGGACCTGTACCGGATGTACACCCGCTACATCGAGCGGCGCGGCGGCTGGCGCATCGAGGTCATCTCGCTCTCCGATGGCACGCTCGGCGGCCTTAAAGAGGCGATCTTCAAGGTCAGCGGGCCCGGCGCGTTCGGCGCCCTGCGGTTCGAGTCCGGCGTGCACCGGGTGCAGCGCGTGCCGGCCACCGAGGCCCAGGGTCGCATTCACACGTCGGCCGCCACCGTCGCCGTGCTCCCCGAAGCCGACGAGATCGACCTCAAGATCGAGGACAAGGATCTCCGGATTGACGTCTTCCGCTCGTCGGGCCCGGGCGGACAGTCGGTGAACACGACCGACTCCGCCGTGCGCATCACGCACCTTCCCTCGGGACTGGTGGTGAGCCAGCAGGACCAAAAGTCGCAGCTCCAAAACAAGATCAAGGCGATGGACGTGCTGCGCTCGCGGTTGCTCGACCTCAAGATCGCCGAGCAGGAAGCCGAGCGCGCGCGGATGCGAAAGAGCCAGGTGTCGACCGGCGATCGCTCGGCCAAGATCCGCACGTACAACTTTCCGCAGAGCCGGGTGACGGATCACCGCATTGGCTTCACCACGCACGACCTCGCGGGCGTGATGGATGGCGATCTCGAGCCATTGATGGACGCGCTGCACCTCGCGGATATCGAGGAGCGACTGGCGGGTGACGGCGGCTGAATCGCGACCGCGCCGCGTGCGCGCGGCGTTGGTGGCGCTCGCGCTTGGCGCCGTGCTTGGCTGCGAGGCGGCGCCACGGGCCGTGCCGCCGATGGATGAGGGCGCGGCGCCCGCGCGGCTCGTGATGACGACGCGCTTCGTTGAGCTCACCGTGGGTGATACGCCCGTCGCCGTGCCGCTGTACACAAGCGACTCCAGCGGTGCGCTCACGTTCGTCACCGCGCCGAAGCTCACGTCCACCGACACGTCCGTGGTGCGCGTTGTAGACAACAGATTGGTCGGCGCCGGGGTGGGGCGCGCCCGCGTGCTGGTCGCCCACGCCGGAGAGGTCGCGTCGCTGACGGTCGCCGCTGAGCGTCGAGTCGCGGACGATTCGCTACGCTTGGCGGCCGGTCAGGTTCGCGCGTGGATGCTCGTGCCGGGCTGGTACGAGATCCAGGTTGTCGCGGACACCAGCGCAGGCTCGCCACTCGAGCTCGCCGCGCCGCTGACCTGTGTGCCGACGCGCGGCGGCACGGATCGCATTACCTGCCACGTGCGCGACTCGACGCGGATCCTGATGAAGCACTCGGGGCGCGGTGGTCCTGCCGCCGCCCGGGTGCGCATCCGCCAGGTCCCGAACTACTGAGCGGCTACGGCTCGTCCGCGCT
>CAYPYY010000039.1:2574-4702 GCA_964414995.1 uncultured Gemmatimonas sp. | reverse complement strand
CGGGTGCGCATCCGCCAGGTCCCGAACTACTGAGCGGCTACGGCTCGTCCGCGCTCGGCCCGTAAATCTGCGGCACCGTCGAGCCCATCGGTCGCAGGTACGTCGAGATTTGCCCACGGTGATGCACGAGGTCGAACAAGAAGCTCCACGCCATCGGTGATGCGGGGCGCTGGCGACCAAAGAACTCGAGCGTGCCCGTCCAGCGCTCTGCCGGCAGGCTCTGCCAACGCTTGATGACCTCCGCGCTCTGCCGTTCGTACGTCGCGAGCACTTCGGCCATCGTCGCCGGCACGGGTGGCATCTCCCAGGCCGCCTTGCCCTGCTCGACGGCCTCAATGATCATCCGCTCCTCGCAGACCATTTGCCACGCGATCTCCTTCGCTGTGCGGGACTTGGGATCTGGGCGGTAGCTGGAGCCTTCGGGAATCCGGGCCAGCACGGCGCGAGTGGTCTTGGATTCGCGGGCCCAGTGCGCGGTGAAGAGGGCGAGTTCGGACGTCGTCATCGAAGCTTGAAGGCGGGTGTCGGTGGGTGACTAGGTTTCGGCGTGCCGGAAGTTGCCGAACTCCTCGACCAAATCGCCAGCCTGCTTGCGGGCCCCGGGGTGCCGCCCTCGCGCAGCGTCGCCATCGATCTCGTGGCGCGCGTGCTGGATCGCCCCGCGTTTTGGCCCCGCGCCAATCTGCAGGCCCGTCTCACCGAAGCAGAGACCGAGGCGGTGCGCGCCGCTGCCGAACGGCTTCGCGCCGGAATGCCGATGCAGTACGCCGTCGGTAAGGCGGCGTTTCGCCATCTGACCCTTCACGTGGACCGCCGCGTGCTCATTCCGCGTCCGGAGACGGAACTCCTCGTGGACCTGGTGCTGGCGGCCCAGCGGGGCGGTCGCGGCACTGTCGTGGACGTGGGGACCGGCTCGGGGGCCATCGCCCTCGCGCTTGCGGCCGAGGGCGCCTTTGACCGGGTGATCGCAGTGGATGTGTCGCCCGATGCCCTGGCCGTCGCGCGCGCCAACCTCGTCGCCATCCCCGAGGACCGGCGCGCTCGCGTGGAGTTCCGCGAGGGATCGCTTCTGGCGCCGATCGCCGGCGAAAAGGTAGAGGTGGTGGTGAGCAATCCCCCCTATATTTCTCCGGCGGAAGCGCGCGAACTCCCGGCACTGGTCCACGCCTGGGAACCCCACCTCGCGCTCTTTGCAGAGGACGACGGAATGGCGGTCATTCGGGCCTTGGTGCCCGAGGCGGCGTCCGTGCTCGTGCCCGGCGGGCTCCTCGCACTTGAGGTGGATTCGCGGCGGGCCGATCTGGCCGCCGCTGCCGTCTCGGCCGATGGCCGCTTCACCGACGTGGAACAACGACTCGACTTGACCGGCCGCCCCCGGATGGTGGTGGCCCGACGAAAGGAGCAGTGATGCTGAGCGAGAAGGCAGTGGAACTCGGACGCCTGATTGGACAGAGCGCCGAGTATCAGGCAGTGAAGCGCGCCAACGAGGCGCTGAACGGCGACCGCGACGTCGTCACCGCGCTGCAGCGGATGGAGCAGCTGCGCGTCGAAGCCCAGCAGATGATCGAGCAGGGGCAGAACCCCACGCCCGAGATGGAGCAGGAGCTCGACACCCTGCTGCACAAGGTGCAGGGCAATTCACTATACCAGCGCTTCATCGCCGCCAACGAAAACTTCGACAAGGTGATGGTGCAGGTGAACCAGTGGATGCTCGACGGCATCAAGAAGGGCGCCACCAGCAGCATCATCACGCTGGGTTGAGTTCACGCGTGCGCGGTCGGCTGCTCGTCTTCGAAGGAGGCGAGGGAGCGGGGAAGTCCACCCAGCTCCAGCGGCTGGCTGCGCGACTCGCGGCCGCAGGCGTGCCGCACGCCGTCTACCGTGAGCCCGGCGGTACGCCCGTGGGCGACCGCATCCGCGAAATCCTACTGCACAGCGAGGCGCCGCTCGCGCCGGCCGCCGAGGCGGCGTTGTTTGTTGCGTCGCGCGCGCAGCTCGTCGAGACCGTTGTGCGACCTGCGCTCGCCGCGGGCACCCACGTGCTGCTCGACCGCTTCCTGCTCTCGACCTACGCGTACCAGATCCACGGGCGAGGACTCCCCGCCGAGCGCGTGATCGCCGCCAACCG
>CAYPYY010000039.1:0-2474 GCA_964414995.1 uncultured Gemmatimonas sp. | reverse complement strand
GATTGTGGACGGCGTGTTGCCCGCGGTGACGGAGGCACGCTCGTGAGCTCGCGCTTCCGTCTGCTGCCGCCGGCCGCGTTCGTCGGCCTCGGCTTGCTCGCCGGTGCGTGGCTGGTCGCGCGCGCCCTGAATGGTGACTCCCGACGCCAGCTTGAGGGCCAACGCCTCCTCGACACGGTGATGCAGAGTGTGCGCACGCAGTTCGTGGACAGCGTTCCCGAAGAACTCCTCTGGCAGCACGCACTCGAAGGGCTCGTCGCCGAGCTCGGCGACCCGCACTCGGCGTACCTGCCGCCCGACCGCGTGGAGCGCCTGCGACTGCAGTCGCAGAACTCGTACCGCGGCGTGGGGCTCACCGTGGACGTGCGCGATGGATGGATCACCGTGGCGCAGCCGCGCGTGGGTTCCCCCGCGGAGCGCGCCGGGCTGCAGCCGGGTGATCGCCTGGTCGAGATCGACGGCACCTCGATGCAGGGCGCGACGGTGGAGGAGGCGCGTCAGCGACTGCGTGGCCCGCTCGGGACGCGGGTGAAGGTGGTGATTGAGCGGGGGAACGGGAACCGCATTCCGCTCGAACTCGAGCGCGCCGACATCCGAGTGAGTGCCGTCGCGCGCGCAACGGTGCTCAACGGGGGCGTCGGTTACGTGGCGGTCACGACGTTCAGTGACTCCACCGAGGCGGAGCTGGTGCGCGCGGTGGACTCGCTGCGCGCGAACGGTGCGCGCAGCCTCGTGCTCGACTTGCGCGGCAATCCCGGCGGGCTGCTCGATCAGGGCGTGGGCGTCGCTGAACTATTTCTCGCGCCGGGCCAGCGCATCGTCACCACGAAGGGCCGCACGGCAGACGCGAACGTCTCGTTCGTGGACAAGCAGCCCGAGCGCTGGCAGGGAATGCCGATTGCGGTCTTGATCAACGGCAACACCGCGAGCGCGGCAGAGATCGTCGCGGGCGCGCTGCAGGACCACGATCGCGCGCTCGTGATGGGTCGCGTGAGCTACGGGAAGGGCAGTGCGCAGGCCGTGTATCCGCTCGAGAACGGCGCGGCCCTGGTGCTCACGTATGCGCGCTGGTTCACGCCGCTTGGGCGCTCGCTCGAGGTGCCGCGGCCCGGCGAAGTGCGCTTGCCCGACGCCGACACCACGCGGCCGGTATTCCGCACCGCAGCCGGCCGCTCGGTCTTGGGTGGCGGCGGCATCGTGCCGGACGTGGAAGCGGGCGAGGCGGTGCCGGACAGCGCCGAGCGTCGGTTCTTCGCGGAACTGGGCGCTGAGGTCCCCCGCTGGCGCGAGGCGCTCACGGCCGAGGCCCGTGCGCTGATTGCCGAAGGTGTTGTGCGCGACTCACTCTTCGGCGTGCGGCCGGAGTGGCGGCCGCGTGTGTATCGTCGCCTGACGGGGTTTGGCGTGCGCGTGAGTGCGACGACTTTTGCGCAGGTGCCGTCGCTCGTGGATCGCTCGCTCGGCAACGAGATTGCGCGGCAGGGCTTTGGTATTCCCTACGCGCAGCGGCGGCTGGTGCGGAATGACTCGGTCGTCACGCGCGCGGCGACGGTGCTGCGTGGGGCGCGGGCGCCGGCGGATGTGTTCGCCAGCGCCACCGAGAACTAGCCGGCGATCTCCCGCCCGATCGCGTCGGCGATTCGGCGCAACTGCTGCACCGTCTCCCCAAACTGCTCCGGCGTCTGCGACTGCGCCCCGTCGCTCATCGCCTTCTCAGGCGTCGGATGCACCTCGATCAAGATGCCGTCCGCTCCGGCGGCCACCGCCGCACGTGACATCGCCAGTACCTTGTCGCGCCGCCCGGTGCCGTGACTCGGGTCCGCGACGATCGGCAGGTGCGAGAGCGACTGCACCACCGGAATCGCCGTCAGGTCGAACAGGTTGCGCGAGGTCGTGTCGAACGAGCGCAGTCCGCGCTCGCAGAGAGTCACATTGGGATTCCCCTCGGCGAGGATGTACTCGGCTGAGAGCAACAGATCCTGAATCGTCGCCGCCATTCCGCGCTTGAGCAGCACCGGCTTCTTGAGTCGCCCGGCGGTCTTGAGCAACGAGTAGTTCTGCATATTCCGCGCGCCGATCTGAATGCAGTCGGCGTACTCGGCCACGAGCTCGGCGCCCGCGTCGTCCATCGCCTCCGTCACGATCGGCAGTCCCGTCTCGCGCTTGGCGAGCGCGAGGAGCTCCAAGCCCTTCTTGCCGAGCCCCTGGAACGAATACGGCGATGAGCGCGGCTTGAACGCGCCGCCGCGCAGCGCGACGGCACCGGCGGCCTTCACCGCGCGCGCCGAGGCGAGGATCTGCGCCTCGCTCTCCACGGAGCAGGGCCCCGCAATGATCGGCACCTCGCGTCCGCCGAATCGCACGCCGGGCGCAATCTCGACGATGGTGTTCTCCTGCTTCCACTCGCGCGAGACCTGCTTGTACGGATTGGAGACGTAGATGACCTCGGCGACGCCGGGGAAATCCTCGAGCGG
>CAYPYY010000038.1:18332-24210 GCA_964414995.1 uncultured Gemmatimonas sp. | reverse complement strand
ATCGTGGCGTCGGCGGAGAAGTCCGGGGCGCGGCTGCTCATCACGGCCGACCACGGCAACTGCGAGATGATGATTGACCCCGCGACCGGCGGCCCGCACACGGCGCACACCACCAACCCTGTTCCTTTCCTTCTCATCGAGGATGGCGCCTCCACTGCCCTGCAGTCGGGCGGCGCCCTCTGCGACGTCGGCCCCACGGTCCTCGGAATGCTCGGTGTCGAGCAGCCGGCGGAGATGACGGGCCGCGACCTGCGACTTTCTGGAGTGCTTGCGTGATTGTTCGTGTCCTCGGGGCGTGCGCGCTCCTCGTTGTCTCGTCGCCCCTGACCGCCCAGGTCGTTGGCCACCTGCCGTCGGAGAGTCCCTACCAGGACGCCACGGGTCGGCATATGGTCGGCCTGCAGATCGGTGGCCTGCTCACCGGCAAGGACCCTGCGGGCGTGGGGCCAAAGAGCGGAACGCTCGTGCTGGGCCGCTACGAGTACGACGTCCCCGGCCCGCTGTTGCTCTCGACGCGGATGGGCTTCGCGCCGTCGCTCGAACGAACGGTGCTCGACCCGCTGCTCACGGGCGATGCGCGCACCGTCGGCCCGCGTCGCGAGTCGCTCCTGCTGATTGACGGTGGCCTCGTGCTCTCGCTCAGCGGCGACAAGGCGTGGAAGGGCTGGGCCCCGCGGGCGCACGCCAACATCGGGATGATCGCCTCGATGAACTCCGACTACGACGTGGGCGGCTACCGCTTTGGTCCGAAGTTCACGCCGTCGTGGGGCCTTGGTGTGCGTCGCCTGACCGCCGGCAACTTCGAGATCTACGCGGACCTCACCCAGGCGGCGTGGCGGATGGACTATCCGAACGAGTACACGGACGCGGGGTCGACCGTCACGCCCTCCATCATCGGCACGGGCCGCAAGAACCCCTGGGTGTCGAACATCGCGCTCACGTTCGGGGTGACTCGCGTGTGGGGCCGCTGAGCGTGAGCCGGCGCGCCACGCTCACGCGTCGCGTCACCGTCTCGGCGGCGCATCGCTACCGCCGACCCGAGTGGGACGACGCGCGCAACGCGGCGACGTTCGGCGTGTGTGGGCATCCGAACTGGCACGGCCACACCTACGAGATCGATGTCACGATCGGTGGCGCGATCGACCCTCTCACCGGGTTCGCCGCGGATCTGACCGCACTCGACGCCGCGCTCAAGCGCGAAGTGTTCGACGTGCTGGACCACCGCAATCTGGTGCTCGACGTCCCCGAGTTTCACGAGGGCAAGCTCATTCCCTCGAGCGAGAACCTGGCGTGGTGGGTGGCCGACAAGGTGCAGGCCGCGCTCGGGCCTCAGACCCGCGTGTTGCGCGTGCGGGTGAGCGAGATGCGCGGACTCTGGGCCGAGGTCGAGCCGGGATGAGCGACGCGCCGGACGGCACGCTCCACCTCGATGCGGTGGACGAGGTCCCCGTCTGGCTCGAGGTGAACGGCGAGCCGGCGGTGACGTGGATGTGCACGCCGGACCAGCTCCCCGAACTGGTCGTCGGCTGGTGCTTTGGCGAAGGCTACATCGACGCCAAGTCCGACCTGCTCTCGCTCCGCCCCTGCGCCAAGGAACCAGGGTTCTGGGTAACCGTGCCAGAGGCGCGCTACGCGACGGTCGAGGGGCAGGAACGTCGCCGCGTGCTGGCCTCAGGCTGTGGCGCCGTCACGACCATTCTCGGCTCGCTCTCGAACGTGCCGCGACGCAGCATCACACCGACCGTGCCCGACCTCGTCCAGACGCGGGTGCTGTTCAAGGAGCTGTTCGCGCGCGGCGAGCGCTACAAGGACACGGGCGGAATACACGCCGCGGCGCTCACCGACGGCACAACCCTCCTCACGCACGCCGAGGACATCGGGCGCCACAACGCGGTGGACAAGGTGATGGGCGCACGCATCCTCGCCGGCGAGCGTCCCGACGACCTCATTCTACTCGTCACGGGCCGCATCTCAGGCGAACTCGCGTTCAAGGCCGCCCGCGCGCGCATCAGCGTGGTGGCGACGCCGAGTGTGCCCAGCTCAATGGCCGTGGAGATCGCGCGGGCAGCGGGGATGGTGCTGGTCGGCCGCGCGGTGAGTGGCCAGCCGCAGGTGTGGACGCCGTGAGTTGCACGGGTGTGATCCTCGCGGGCGGCGGCGCGTCGCGATTCGGTGGCGCGCCGAAGGGGCTCGAGCTGGTGGACGGTCGTCGCATCATCGACCGCGTGGCATCGGCCCTGCGACAGGTGACCGACGACTTGCTGCTGATTGCCAACGCCGAGGGCGCAGAGCACTGGTTGCCCGGTGTGCGCACGGCACGTGATGTGCGCGTGGGGTGCGGCGCGCTCGGCGGCGTGCACGCGGCGCTGCACCACGCGCAGGCGCCGATTCTGCTCGCGGCTTGGGATATGCCGTTCCTGTCCGCGACGCTGCTCGGGGAGCTGCGAGTGCTCGGCGAGAGCGGCGAGGCGCCGGATGCGCTGCTGTCGTCGCGCGAACTCGCGTTCGACGTGGATCCGGTGGATGCCGTGCTACCCGAGAGCGACGGCTCGCGACGCGGCGTGGAGCCGCTGTGCGCGTGGTATCACCCCCGCTGCCTGAGCGCGATCGAACGCGCGCTCGACGCGGGTGACCTCCGGGTGATCGCGTTTCACGACGCAGTGCGCCTCAAGCGCGTGCCGATCGAGCGCGTGCGCGACTTCGGTGACCCGGCGCGGCTCTTTGCCAACGTGAATACGCCGGCAGACCTCGGCGCGGCACAGGCGGGGCGCGCGTGAGCGCCGACCGCGAGCCCCCCCTCCCACTGCCGCCGATGCTCTGCATCGTCGGGCGCAAGCACGTGGGCAAGACCACGACCGTCGTGCGGCTCTCCGCCGAGCTCACGCGCCGCGGGCATCGCGTGATGATCCTCAAGCACGGCTCGCACACGTTCAGTCTCGACCCGCAAGGCACGGACACGTATCGCCACTATCACGAAGGCCAAGCCGA
Source organism: uncultured Gemmatimonas sp. (assembly GCA_964414995.1). Classification (GTDB taxonomy): domain Bacteria; phylum Gemmatimonadota; class Gemmatimonadetes; order Gemmatimonadales; family Gemmatimonadaceae; genus Pseudogemmatithrix. The sequence goes on along the minus strand of CAYPYY010000038.1, from coordinate 21,222 downwards.
GCGCGTGGCGATGGCATCGCCGGACAAGTTTGCGCTGGTGGAACGCTGGGAGCGCGAGCGTACCCCCGAGGAGATCGTGGCAGCACATTTCGCCGATGCGGACATCGTGCTGTGTGAGGGGTTCAAGTCCTCGCGCCTGCCGAAGGTCGAGGTCTACCGACTCGACGCGCAGCCGACGCCGCTGTGGCCGACAGATGCGGCGCACGCCGACACGTGGCGCGCGTTCGTGAGCGACGTGCCGGTCCCCGGGTTCGCGGGTGTGCGGTTTGATCTGGGTGGCGCCTCGTGGGTGGACGAGCTCGCCACGTGGGTCGAGCGCGAGGTGATGCGATGAGAGTGTTGCTCAGTGCGGTGTGCGCGGCTTGCGTCGCCTGCGGCGGTGCCACATCTGGTGCGGCCCCGGAGCCCGCGCCCAGCGACACCGCGCGGCTCAGCCCGCGGATTCTCACGGAGCAGGCCCCGCGCGATACGGCGACCCTACGTCCGCGCATCCTCACGGAGCGCGCGCCGCAATCGCCGCGCGAGCGCCTGCGTGGCACGGTGGACTCGATCGTCGGCGACCAGCGCTGGCGTTCCGCGCACTGGGGAGTCCTGGTCGTGGATCCCGACCGCGGTGACACGCTCGTGAGCGTAAACGCCGGCAAGCTGTTTGTGCCGGCCAGCAACACGAAGATCATCACGGGCGCTGTGGCGCTCGCTCAGCTCGGGCCGGACTATCGCTTCACCACGCGCGTGCTGGGGCCTGCGGTGCGCCGCGACGGCGTGCTGCCGGGAGATCTCGTGGTGGTCGGGACGGGCGATCCCTCTGTCAGCGACTCGCTCTCGGGCGACGCGATGGCGCCGCTGCGTGCCATCGCCGACTCACTGGCCGCGCGCGGCGTAAAGCGCGTGAGCGGTCGCCTCATCTCCGGCGCCAACACGTTTCCAGACGCCGAGCTCGGCGCCGGCTGGGCCTGGGACGATCTCGACGAAGGCTACTCCGCGCCGATCGACGAGCTGCTGTTCAACGAGGGCTTCGCGCGCATCACCGTGTATGGCGGCGCACGGCCCGGGGACTCCGTGCGGGTGCGGACAGCACCGGCGACCCGCGTCCCACGCGTGGATGCACGCGGCGTAACGACCGTGCGGATGTGCTGTATGGAACGCTCACGCGTGACCGTGGCCGGCGACGTGCGCGGCCGGCGCCCGGTTGCGGTGCTCAGCGGCACGGTGCGCACGAACGACTCCGTAGTCGTGCGCACGGCGCTGCGGCATCCGAACGCGGCGTTCCTCGATGCGCTGGAGGAAGCGCTCGCCGCGCGCGGCATTCGGGTCACGGGAGGCGTCGAGGCCGACTCGGTGGCCGACACCACCGGACTCCGCGTGCTCGCCACGCGAGCGTCGCCGCCGCTCCGCGAGATCCTGCCTGCGTTCGAGAAGCCCTCGCAGAACCAGATCGGCGAAGTGCTCCTCAAGACCCTGGGTCGCGAACGGACCGGCGTGGGACGCGCGGACAGCGGACTGGTCGTGATCCGCCGTCAGCTCGCCTCGTGGGGCATCGATTCCGCTAGTGTCGCACTGCTCGACGGCAGTGGACTCACGCGACGCAACTTCCTCACGCCGGAAGCCGTGGTGCGCGTGCTCGCGGTAATGCGTGCCGACGCACACTTCGAAGTGTTCTTCAACGCGCTACCCACGGCCGGCGTGGACGGCACGACGCGCACCCGGATGCTCGGCACGCCGGCGCAGGCCAACGCGCGCGCGAAGACCGGCACGCTGGACCGCGTGCGCAACATCTCGGGCTACGTCACCACCGCCGATGGGCGCCAACTCATCTTCTCCCTGCTCGTGAACAATCAGTCCGTCCCGAGCCGCGACGTCGAGATTGCGCAGGACCTGATCGTGGCGCAGCTGGCCGCGCTCGAACTGACGCCGCGCTAATGCTTTCTGTCCCGGAGGCCGCGGAGCGGATTGTTGGAAGCGTGGCACCGCTCGCCGAGGAGCTGGTGCCGCTCGACGAGGCCTTGGGCTGCGTGCTGGCCACTGACGCCGTCTCGCCCATCACACTCCCGCTCTGGGACAACTCGGCGATGGATGGCTACGCCGTGCGTGCTTCTGATGTCGCCGGCGCGAGCGAGGCAGCACCGCGCGCCCTGCCGGTGGTGGGCGACATTCCGGCCGGCGGATTCGCCGCGCGGGCGCTCGCGCCGGGCGAGGCAATGCGGATTATGACCGGCGCGCCGATGCCCCAGGGCGCGGATACCGTAATTCGCGTGGAAGACACCGACGGCGGTACAGCGCGCGTGCTCGTGCGCAAGGACCGCGACATCGGCAAGAACATTCGGCGGCGTGGGGAGGACGTGCACGAAGGCACCGTCGCGATTCCTGCCGGCACACCGATCGGCGCCGCACAGCTCGGCGTGCTCGCGAGCATCGGCTGCGCGACGGTCCCCGTGCACCGTCGGCCCCGCGTGGCCATCCTCGGGTCCGGCGACGAGCTGGTCGAGCTCGACCGATTCGACGAGGTGCGGACGGGCCAGAGGATCGTGAGCAGCAACCGGCACACGATCGCCGCGCTCGTGCGGTTGGCGGGCGGCGTGCCGCTGGCGCTCGGACACGCGGCGGACACACTCGAGGCAGTGCGCGCGTTGCTCGAGCGCGCGGTAGACGCATCGCCTGACCTGATCATCACTACCGCTGGTGTGTCCGTCGGCGAACACGACCACACGCGCACGGCCGTCGAGGCGCTGGGGACCGCGCTCGACTTCTGGCGCGTGCGAATGCGTCCAGGTGCACCGCTGGGCTTCGGACGCGTGCGCGGGGTGCCGTGGATCGGACTGCCGGGTAATCCGGTGTCGGCGATGGTGACGTTCGAGCTCTTCGCGCGCCCGACGATCCGGCGAATGCTTGG